>DATGFZ010000460.1:0-13928 GCA_035308805.1 Puia sp.
AAGGGAGCACCAATGAGTCCGGCCATCGCAAGGAAAGCGCTGCAACTGTTGAACCGGGTCCAGCTGATCGGTGATAAAAACAGATCTACGCCCATGCCTTCAATCATTACAGAAAGAGAAAAAGGGATTTTGGAACATACCATTAATGGCAAAGATGCAAAACAAATTGCCTCCATCCTGAACATCAGCGTACTTACGGTTCGCAAACACATTGCCAATATCTACGAAAAGCTTCATGTCCAATCCAAGGCGCAGATCATACAAATGGCACACAAAAACAATTGGTTCAAGTTCTGATTAACCTTTCGATTGTACCGGATAAAACTTAACGGGATCGCAGAAAATATATGTTTGTTGATTCCTAACGGAAACGTGTAGGTAAAATACAATCTTTTTTTGAAGCCATACTTTTTTTGCCCAACAAACGATCATGAAAAAAATCATTTTCCTTTTCCTGGCAGTAATCCTCTGGAGACACAATAATGCGCAAACCAATAAAATTGACAGTTTAAAAAAATTATTGACCGGGGAAAAAACAGATACCGCCCGCGTAATCCTGCTTAGCCAGATGAGTTACGAATATGAAAACTCCAAACCTGATTCATCCTTGCTGCTGGCTGAGCAGGGGCTTCGGCTCGCCAAAAAAAATAATTTTACGCAAGGGGAGATATCCTGCCTGAATATGATCGGTCTTTGTTTCATGACCATCGGCAATTATCCCAAAGCATTGGAATATTTACTGGAGTCATTAAAAAAATCAGAAGCGATCAATGACAAACGGGTAATGGTTACCACACTGATCAATATCGGGGTGGTCTGTTCGGCGCAAGGGGACTACCGGCTTGGCACCAACCATCAACTGCAGGCCTTATCCATCGTCAAAGCGCTGAGCCTGCCCCACAATACGGCGATTGTACTGCTGAATCTTGGCGACAACTATGAAAAGCTGAACATGTTGGATTCGGCAATTTATTATACCGGGCAGTGCTATGTGCTTTCCAAAGAAATCAAAGACAGCAACCTGATCGGTATCGTGTTAAATAATTTCGGAAATATTTATTCAACCATGGGCAAACCCGAAGCCGCCCTGACTTATTACCGGTCGGATCTCTTATACCTCAGGCAGGCAGCGGACAATGATGATCTTTGTGAAACCTATCTCGGAATGGCTAAAATATTTAAAGAATCCAAAGCGGCGGATTCGTGTTTATATTACGCAAAGCTCGCTTTGCAAATTGCCAATCTTGCGGGCTTCACGGATGAAGTCATGAAGGCTTCCCATTTTTTGACGCTGTTTTATACTGCGACGCATAACGTCGATAGTGCTTTTGCTTACCAATCCGCCTCGATCATTGCTAAAGACAGCCTCTTTAACCAGGAAAAAGCAAAAGAAATGCAAACCCTGCAATTTGATGAAGCCATCAGGCAACAACAAATTGCAGAAGCTGCGGAACAGGCACATACCCAATTAAAATTAAATGCGCTTGTCGGCGGTCTGGCCACGCTGCTTATTGCCGCCTTTCTTTTATATCGCAACAACAGGCAGAAACAAAAAGCTTTCCTGACGCTCATGAAGCAACAAAAAGAAACCGATATTCAAAAATCAAAAGCTGAGCAGGCGCTTTTGGAATTAAAATCCGCTCAATCGCTGCTTATCCAATCCGAAAAGATGGCTTCGCTGGGTGAACTTACGGCAGGCATTGCGCACGAAATTCAAAACCCCTTAAATTTCGTGAATAATTTTTCTGACCTGAATATTGAATTGGGCGAGGAAGTGCAGTCAGCGATGACCACGGGCAGCGTCGAAGAAGCCAAATCAATACTCAGTGACATCATAAAGAACGAGAAAAAAATAAATCATCACGGGAAGAAAGCGGATGCCATTGTCAAAGGAATGCTGCAGCACTCACGGTCAAGCACAGGTGTAAAAGAGTTAACGGACATCAACGCATTGGCTGATGAATATTTTAGACTGGCTTATCATGGATTAAGAGCAAAGGACAATTCTTTTGATGTCACCATGAAAACCGATTTTGATGAGCGCATCGGAAAAATAAATATCATTCCCCAGGATATCGGCAGGGTCCTGCTGAATATTTACAACAATGCATTCTACGCCGTCCAGGAAAAATTCAAGGCAGAAGGCGCCGGATACAAACCGGTTATTTCGGTAAGTACAGGAAAAATAGAAAAACAGCTGTTCATCAGCGTTAGCGACAATGGAAGGGGCATCCCGCAAAAAGTGGTCGACAAAATCTTTCAGCCATTTTTCACCACCAAACCAACAGGACAGGGAACAGGACTGGGCTTGAGTTTAAGCTATGATATTGTCAAAGCACATGGCGGAGACATCAGGGTCGAAACCATGGAGGGTGAAAGGAGTGAATTTATTATTCAGTTACCTTTATAATTAAACCAAAACTGAAATCCTCATTATGGAAGTACATCATCATCCGCAGGTGGAAAAAAAGGGATTCAAAGAATATTTCCTGGAATTCTTAATGATATTCCTGGCGGTGACCATGGGTTTTTTTGCGGAAACGATCCGTGAAAAAATTGCTGAAGCCCATCGCGAAAAAGATTATATCGGCGGGCTGATCAACAACATACAAAACGACACCGCCAACCTCAAGGAGCTGATCGGGTCAAACGATCTGGAGCTGAAGGCGATTGACTCCCTGTTGAAAATAACCAAAAAGAAATTTGCCGCTCTTCCCGTGCAGGATTCCATTTTTTATTATGCGGTAGGTTACACGATCAATTTACATATTTTCACCTTTAACGACCTGACGCTGGTCCAGCTCAGAAATGCCGGTGGGTACACCCTGATCAAAACCGACAATGTCGCCGATAGCATCGCCTTATACGAAGACCGGAATAACAACATAATCCTTCAGGAAAGATTTTACACGGATTCCTACCTGCAGACCTGGGCGAGCCTCAAGCAGGTATTTGACGAAACCCTTGCTCCAGCATTCTTTCAGTCATACCGCGTGTCAAAAAAAATACCCGGCGGATTCAATGTCATGGTAACCGGAGATGAAGAAAAAATAGATTTGCTGTTCAACAATTACTGGACATTCAGCATTACCCTTAACGGCTATAATAACATGCTCAAGGCGCAGCTGGAATACCTGAAAGGTTTCATAAACTTCCTGCAACGAAAATATGACCTCTCCGGGCATGGCTGATCGGAGTTGTGATCAATTGTTTGACATGAAGTAGTCAGCGCTGACCGGGATGGGCTCTTATCATGCCCGCACCGGCTTTTGGTGAACCAGGTCGTCTTTCCTGATGGCAGCGCCGGCAATGACGAACGCAATTCCACTGTATGCAAGCGCCAGCATGGCGCTGGCGACTTCACCCCCGGCATCACCGGCAGGAGAAGCCATTACCCTGGGCATGTGCAGCATAATAAACCAGAGAAAGATCATGGTTCCCAAAAGCGCAGCAAACAGACCGGTTCTGATCTGTACAATGATCGCGAGGCCTGAACCGAGCAATGCGATGCCGGCAAAATAAATCCAGAATAAATGATAGGGAATCCATGAAGGGACATAATCTGCTGCCGGAATGGCATAAATAAAATGATCCAGGCTGAAGCTGATTATTGTCAGGGAAAAAAGAATGGTACCCAATGGCGGCAGCTTATTGAACAACCTGGCCATGGGGTATTCGTTTTTTTCCGGGAAGGAGCTCGCAATAACCAATGCGCCTCCGGCCAAGGCCAGTTCTTTTGCTGCGTTCTCCCAATCCCCGAAATGCCTATAATCCGGGCTCACGATAAATTCATAAGGAACAAAGTAAAAACAAAAGACCAGCAGCAGCACGGTTCCCAGGAAAAGCGATATTGTTCTGGCCTTTTTTTTTAAAACGATGAATGTCCCCGCCAGAGCGAGGGCGGTGCCCGAGATATACCCAATTATGGCAATACCCGGAATCCCGGAATGATTTGGAGGTAACATCATGTAAGGAAAATCATGATAGTAGATTGTCAGACACCCCATAACGGCGATGGCTATCCCATAAAAAACCCGGCCTATTTCAGATAGATTTCTCATAAACGCTAAATCGTTTTATTGACCATGCATTCCCCCCGCAGGCCATCGGCTGATCAGGATGCAAAGGTAAGGAACCCCTTGTTGATCCCGGATGGAATATCCCAGGCATGCTTATCTCCATTTGCAATACTGACAGGCACTGCCTTGGCGCCCCTTTCCCGCTGTATACCCATCCACCATTTTGATTTCTTGGCCCGGAAAGATTTTATCATGCTGATCAGAATGGTTATCTTTTACCATCCACGGCAAACGGGCTCAACCGAAAGATCGGTTGCCGGGTTAATCAGATACCAAGATCATGACGATAAAAAACCCAAAAACCAACCAACATGGAAAAAATCAACCCGGATGTATACAATAAAATTGACAACAACCTGTATAATGCGGAAGGAGATATATGGTGGCAGCCCACCAACATTTTGCACTTGCTAAAAACATCGATCAATCCGTGGAGGGTTGGATACTCCAGCAATATTCTTAAAACCCTGGGCATAGACCCAAAGGGTAAGACGGCTCTGGAGGTGGGTAGCGGCGGGGGGATATTGACAGAAGAGATCTGCAAAATGGGGTTTACCACCACTGGCATCGATCCAGCTGCACAATCTCTTCATACGGCAAGAAACCATGCAGGCCTGAGCGGACTTGAAATAAAATATGATAAGGGAACAGGCGAGCATCTTCCGTATTCCGATAATTCATTCGATTGTGTTTTTTGTTGTGATGTACTGGAGCATGTTAAAGACCTTCCCAAAGTGATATCTGAAATATCAAGAGTCCTCAAACCCAATGGTATTTTTTTCTACGATACGCTCAACAGGACTTTTATCAGCAAGCTGGTTGCCATAAAAATATGGCAGGAATGGAAGCGCTGGGCATTTATGCCCCCAAATCTGCATGTATGGAAAATGTTTATCAAGCCATCAGAAATGATATCGCTTTTATCAGAAAACAATTTTCAGTGGAAGGATCATCATGGGTCAGCACCAAATGTCTCCATTCCTAAAATGCTCGGATATTTAAGAAAAAGAGCAAAGGGGGAATGGACCTACGCAGACCTGGGGAAGAATTTCTGGCTTGTCGAAAGCAAAGACATGAACATATTGTACGCAGGACATGCCGTAAAAAAACCAGGTTGAATAATAAAATAAGATTGCCTAAGACCCGATAACACCTTCCGCCAATCCAATCAACCCCGTGTCAGCAACAACGCTGACATTCAATGGTGGATACCGGGGGTATTTATTATTAAATTATTAATAAATGGAATGGATGCCTCTTCTCCCTTCCCGGCGATCGGGAAGGCTCATTTGTTGTGCATCTCTTCCACCCCTGTCCAGTTGTTGGGTATGCCATTCTTTAAATAATGATTGGTCTTACTCAAAAATAATTTTGTGGTCAGGTCTTCAGGGTGGAGTTCCAGCACCCTATAAAACCTGTCATAGGCTTCCGTAAAGGATTGATTCAAATAATAAGACATGGCTTCACTAAAAAAAGAGAGGGATGCCAATTTTTTTTCCATTTCATATTCATCGGCACCATTAAAACATTCAAAAATACTGATGGATTCCATTTTGCCTTTTAATTGTACACTACCCAGATGACGAAGGTTAAATGTTTCGGCATTCGTGATATTCTTTAAACTGGCTTCGCTCAATAATATATTTGCTTTGTAATATTTGGTAAGACTTTCTAATCGCGAAGCGGTGTTTACGGTGTCGGCGATGGTGGTAGCATCCATTCTTTCGTGGTCACCGGTTATCCCCATGATGAGTGGCCCGGTATGCAGTCCGACGCCGATTTTTATAGCCCCTCTATTCAACGATGCACGTTTCGCGTTAAATACCTGCACTTCATTTTGCATGTTGATGGCAGCAAAAAGCGCGTCCGATGCATTGTGCGGAAAGATCGCCATGATGGCATCGCCCAGGTATTGATTGATAAACCCGCCGTGCTGCCTGATGATCGGACCCATTCGTTCATTAAAAGAAGAAACAAAAGCAAAATTTTCTTCGGGTGTCATCTGCTCGGACAAGGTGGTATAGTCGCGTATGTCGGAAAAAAGAACAGTCACGATTTTTTCCACCTGGTCGCCAAGCTGAACATCGGTGATGACACTCTTGCCCAACGCCTGGATAAACTGATGCGGAACAAATTTATTGGTGACCTCGTAAATTCTTCTCATCGCCTCTTCTTTTTCTTTTGCTTCGCGAATATTTTTTTCATAGAGCAATGCGCTTTCGACTGCAGAAGAAGATTGGAGCGCGAGGGTAATCAAAAATTTCAGGTCCGCGGCGGAATATTGAACAGGTTCTGTGCTGGCAACTATGATGGCCCCCATAATCCGGTGCTTCACTTTTAGTGCCGCATAAATCAATGATTGTACTTCCGGTACGATCAAACCGGCATTTTTCAGCGCGGACACATCACTCAGGATTTCAGATTGACCGCTGTGTGAGAGATGAAGCAGAAGGTCAACATTGGATTTTAATTTCTCTTCATTAAAAAGCATACTGCCTGATGAAGCAAGGATTTCGATCTGGTTGCTTTGTTCATCCCACAGGACGATGATTCCGTTTTCCGATTTAATCAATCGCCTGGCCTCACTCAAGGTAATATCCGCGATGGCTTTATGACCGATTGCCTGGGCCAGCTTTTCTGAAAAATTAAAAATCAGGTTTACTTCCTGGTATAAGGTTAATATTTCTTTGCCTAATTTTTTCTTTTCCCATTCATTTTGCACCAGCATATTGATCAGGGAAGCAACCCAGGGAGCCTTATCATTACCCTTTACCCACCCTATAATTTCTTTGTCTGATTCAATGGGTTCGGCGTTGGATACGTTCAGACTGCCATCTCCGAATAAGATGTTCCGGTCATCATCTTCAATAAAAATAGCGGCATCTTGTTCATTGATCAATGAATTGATCAATGCTGCCGCATCACTTTTTTTGGAAAGAATATTTTTGAGATTGATCCTGGGCATGTGTAACTAAAGCTAAAAGTTCACTCAGGGTGACAGCATCATCCTGATCAATGAATGGATTGGATGCAAAACGAAGGTTATTACAAACCCAGCACGGTTCTGGCTTTATCCAGTATCTGTTCCGGATCAAAAGGCTTTGTCATGTATACATCCGCGCCGACTTCATGACCTTTTTGACGGTCCAATTCCTGACCTTTTGCAGTCAGCAAAATAATATATACATCGTCCAGGAAAAGCTCTTTTTTCACGCGGCGACAAACTTCCATGCCATTCATCTTCGGCATCATCACATCTAAAAAAACAAGCTGGGGTCTTTCTTCTTTAATGATTTCAAGCGCATCTTCACCATTGTCCGCAGTTAGGAAAATGACATCCTCATCTTCCAGTTCTTCCAGCGTTTGTTCGATCAGCATCCTGATGTGCGGCTCATCATCCACAATTAAAAGTTTTTGTTCCATTGATTTATTATTGTCTGGTTTTTCTTTTTAAGAAAATAGGTTGATCACTGATAAATTAAAAACAATACGTTCTCCAATCCTTTTTCAAAACGAAGCGTTTGTACAATTTCCTGCTTTCCCGAAAATACCGAGTTGAGGATGATGATATCGGGCTGTGTGGCTATTGCTTTTTCCACCAGCTCTTTACCGCCGGATTCGAATACCTGGTAACCTTTCGCCTGCAACACGTCTGACAATGTTTTTATGGCAGCCATGTCTTCATCAACCACCATTACTTTCTTTCTTGATTTCCCCTGTTCCAATAAAGCGCCGACTTCAGTAAACAACCTCGCTGTGTCAATTGGTTTTGTCAGATACCGATCCACACCAATGCGATAGCCCCTTGCTTTATCCTGGACGATGGAAAGAACAATAATGGGTATGTCCATGGTCTGGGGGTCGTTTTTGAGAATCGCCGCAACGTCAAATCCGTTCATCTCCGGCATCATTACATCAAGGACGATCAAATCCGGCCGGTGATTTCTAATAATGGTCAGAGCCTCTTTTCCATTGGTTGCTTCTTCAACCAGATATCCTGCTTCTGAAAATTCCTGGCGCAGCAGGGAGCGGATCGAGTCGTCATCATCCACGACGAGAATGGTCGCATTGCCATCTTTCGAGTTGAATTTAGACTGTGCCATTTGCGCTCTTAATTGTTTCACCAGTGCATCCAGATGAATGGGCGTGGAAACAACCGTAGACGTTACGATGGGCAATGCAAAAGAAAATGTGCTGCCTTTGCCGGGCTCGCTTTCCAGCCATATACGGCCACCATGGTGTTCAACAATTTCTTTACAAATGGGAAGACCAAGACCTGTACCTTTTGGTTTATCGGTCAAGGTATCCCCCCCTATTTGTTTGAACTGTTCAAAAACCAGTGACTGATCGTTTTTGGCAATGCCAATGCCGGTGTCCTTTATGCTGGCAATGATCTCGTTGCCTTGCTGGGTCACCTTGCAGGAAATCGCACCCTGCTCCGTAAATTTTACCGCGTTTGAAATCAGGTTGACGACGACCTGAATCAGTTTATCGTGATCGCCGGTGATCTTGGGCAGATCGGGCTCAACAAATTTTTCCAGAACTATATTTTTTTGATAAAACAGGGATGAAGTCGCCGCAACAGCACGGTCAACAACTTCGGGGATGGAGACGTTCTCCATGTTCCATTCCATTTTTCCAGCTTCTATTTTTGCAAGATCAAGCACATCATTAATCAGGTGCGTTAGTCTCTCTCCTTCGGAGATCACCACATTTAAATTTTCCGAAACCTGGCCGATGGCACGTTCCGTTTTCGGGTCAGTTTTATCCGTTGCCGGGAATATCCGCTCTTCCAATCTTTTTTTAATGATTTTCGCAAAACCAAGAACAGAAGTGAGTGGCGTTCTTAACTCGTGACTGACCGTAGAAAGAAAAGCGCTCTTTGCCTCATTGGCCCGTTCGGCAAGGATGCTTGATCTTTCCGCTTCCAGTTTTGCATGTTTGACTTCTTCAAACAACCTGGCTTTTTTTAATGCCACGCCAACATTGGCAGCAATGGTTGATAATAAGCGCTGGTCTTTTTCATCAAAATAATTTTCCATCGTCGTGCTCTGCACGCTCAGTGCTCCAATGATCTCATCATCTATCGGGATAGGCACTCCGAGATAAGAAGCGGAAGGCAATCCCAGTCGTTGTATGCCCAACTGTGAAATTTGTTCATTGATGTTTTTGTTCAGCAGCAAAGGTTTTCCGGTAGCAATTATTTTTGAAGCAATCCCTTCACCGAATTTCATGGGTGGCAGTGATTCGCCATATTGATAGGGGAAATTGATCAGGTTGCTTTTTTTATCAAGCATGGCGAGATAAACAATATTAGCTTTGAATACCTGCCGCATCTCATCTCCTACCAATTTTATCAGATCATCCAGGTCCAGCTGGGATGCGAGTGCCTGGCTGATCTGATTTACCGTAACCAGTTCTTCGGCCTGTACCTGCACTTCATGCGTGCGTTCCTGAATTCTCTTTTCGAGTTCCATCCTTTGCTCATGGAGTTTGCTGGTACGATAGCGGATGATAAAATACAAAAGGGATATCAATGCCAGTCCATAGAGCACATATGCCCACCAGCTTCTGAGCAAGGGAGGCTCGATGGTAAAGCCATACACGGCTTCCTGACTTATATTTTGGAAGACGTTTTTTGCGCGTACATGGAAATGATATTTCCCTTCAGAAAGATTGGTATATTCTTTATAAGAATTGGTACCCCATTCACTCCAGCTCTTTTCAAATCCCTCCATCCAGGTCTGGTACTCTGTTTTGCTTTCCTGTTCAAAAAAAGGGGCGGCGTATTCAAAACGAAGACTGTTGTTTTTATAGGAAATGGAATTGCCGTTGATGCTGTCACCATAATCCGGATTCATTACATTATTTCCCGCTTCGATCCTGCGGACGAGTGTTCTGAAAGGCAGGTCATAATTCTTTTTCATGTTTTCATCATAACGAACCAGCCCGTCAGTCGTGGTAATCCAGGTAATTCCATTTTTTTCCGTATAAAACTGGTTGATGGTTCTTTCATCAATCGGCAATAACGGCGTGCGGTCAATTTTATAGGTGCCATCCTGTTGTTTTGTTGCCACGAAAGATTCCTTGCCAAAGCGGATCCACACCCTTCCCAGATGATCTTCTTTAAGAAACACTTCATCCTTTCCACCTGCTTTTGGAAATTTGCCAAACGTTGAATCCTTGATAAAGTGGTTTGTACTTTTGTCATACACATAAAAACTGGAATCAGCAGCAAAAAATACCTTCCCGTTTACCGCAAAGACAGGACCGCAACCCGATGCCAGCCCGTCTTCCTTTCCCATTTTATCTGCATAGCTTTTTTTGGTGTCCACATCCCCTGCCGAATCCAAAACGACATGGATGCGATAAACAAATTCATTTTGTGTGCCCATCCACAGGGTACCTTCTTTGTCTTCCGCCATGGTCCAGCCTTGCTGGATAATGTTTTGCAGGTAGCCTCCAAATTTCCATGCACTTGAATCCTTATTGATCTTTTTTTTCTTGTCGAATACGGAAAGTCCCTGTATCGCATCGCCAGCAAAAACAATATTGGGAAGTGTACGCGGAGTATAGAGCATCGCCAGCTGCAGGTTTCCGCTCAGGGAAGGCTGAACCAATATTATTTTGTTATTTTTCACTGAATATAATCCATCAGTCGCCATGAGGAGCTCATCGTCCTTTTCCAAAAATTGAAATACCTGGTTTGTAGATACTTCTTTTTGCGATTCAAAAACCCTTTTTGCATTATTGAACCGGAGCAACCCATTGGTGGTTCCCAGGTAAATGACTCCTTTAAAGCGTTGCACCCACAGGGCGGCGGTGGTAATCCCTGATTGAATCGTGAACTGCGTGAGGGGAGATGATGTCTGCACGCGGGAGATGCCGTTGTCCAGCCCAAGCCATAAATTGTTTTTGCTGTCTGCAAAAACGGCATATACCGATTCATCCTGTAACCCCGCTTCCCGGTTGATGACCTGCAGGGTCTTCCCTTCTTTGCTGATGATCACCAACCCTTTGCCCGCAGTTGCCAATGCAAATGAACCGTCCTGCAATACCATGCCTTTATAAAGAGTGGCCTTCAGGAGGGAGTCTGCATCCGTGCGAAAACGGGTAAAGGCATTACCGTCGAAAAGATATAGTCCGCTGTAAAACATACCAAGCAAATATGTTTTATTGGTACCGGAAGAAGCATATGGCATCATGACCTGCATTCGTTCCTTGCCTAAAAAATCACTGCCTGGAATTTTTTGAAGCGAATCGTTTACCATTTTAAAAAGCCCGAGTTTCTGCTGATGGACATACAGGGTTCCGTCAAGATAAAAACTGTACATAAACCTTGTTGCAGGCGTCCACGATTTCAACTCCCCCGTCAGTCCGTCTCCTGTTTTATTTTCGGTGAGCCGGAACAACCTCTCGCGGGCCTGAAAATAGACACCTGCATCTGTTACGTACGTTGCCCAGACATCATTGAAATCGCGCATGGCGGGCGGAACATATTTTAGCAGCGAATTCGCTTTTGTTTGTCCAAGGCTGTCTACCGACAAATAACCAAAATCGCTGATGGAGGCGTAGTATATAATCCCTTTTTTATTTTTTGCCAGCGATCTTATGGCCACCGTTCCGTTTGCAGCAACTGGTATTTTTTTCCATTTCACGCCATCGTATTCGAGCAGGTATCCCTGGTTACCAAAATACATCAGCCCCCGGTTATCCTCCGTCACAGCCCAGTTTTGCGAATAACTATGATATTCAGTTGGGTGAAAATTGGTTACAAAAGGAAGTCCCTTTTCAGAATTATCCTGCGCAGACAGGTAAAACGGGATGAGTCCAAGCAGGCAGGTTAGACTCAATAATACCGAACATAATTTTTTATGCACGACAAAGCAGTTTTTTGGAGTCATCATTAGACAGTCTGAAATGGTTAATGCCGCAAGGGGCGCAAATAACAATATTTTTAAACAGGACGGTTATAAAGATCTGTCAGCAACAATTAAAATTTAAATTTAATGAAATCTCTTTTATGTTGATACAATTATTTTCATTCGAATCTTCGGCGCCGGAAGAGACGGGCAGCCGTTTGATGACAACAAGCAATCGAATGATCAATGTTGGTCCTGCAGACCCGGTTGATATGCCATTTTCCGGAACATTGCTGTTTTCCTGCGATAAAGAAAATAGCATAAATTTACCGGATCTTTGCATTGTCCAGTATTATAACCAAGCAGAACGGCGCTGATGAAAATTTGTATTATTTCCTTCTGGTTTATTTTTTTTCATGCACATCTATTTTCACAAAAAAGAATCGCCCTGGTGATCGGCAATGCCAATTATGAGGGTAATGCAAAACTAAAAAACCCCGTGAATGATGCCGGTTTGATGGCATCGGATCTAAGAGCCTGCCATTTCCAGGTCATTCAAAAAAACAATCTGGACAAACGTGGCATGATCAAAGCGATCGACTCCTTTTCCAGGAAGATCAAAGAATCTCCTTCGGCCATCGCGCTTTTTTATTATTCCGGGCATGGACTGCAGCATGGGGGCGAAAATTATATTATTCCCCTGCACAGTGTAATAGGAACTGACGGCGATCCCGATCTTGAAATTAAAAATGAATGCGTGGATATGGGAGACATCCTGAGTGCCATGCAAAAATCCGGCAGCGGCATGAACATTGTCATTTTAGATGCATGCCGGGATGATCCGATGTCGCGTTCGTGGAAAAGAGGAATTGGTGAAAAGGGACTGGCGGTGATGAGTAGCGTAAGCGACAATACATTTATTATTTACTCGACCTCGCCCGGGAGGGTTGCCGAAGATGGTGCGGGAAAAAATTCTGTTTTTACCGAAACCTTTGCCAGGCATATTCTGGATTCAGGAATATATATTGAAGAAGTATTCAAACGCACAAAAAATGATGTGGTCAGATTGAATAAGAACCAAATTCCATGGGCAAGCAGCTCCCTTGGGGAAGATTTCAGCTTCAGCGCGGAAAAACCATCATTGAATGAGTCAGCCCGTGGAGAAAATAAAAACGAAAAAAGCACAACAGCGGTAATCATCACCTCGCCCGACAATTACATCATTGTCCTCAATGGTGATACAACAGGAACGATCACCGAAAATAATCCTTCCATCAATCTTAACCTGGGCGCCGGAGATTTTTACCTGCAGGCCATAAGCAACCAGTTTCCGGACAAATTCATTACAGACAGTTTACACATAACCCGGGAAGATTTGCAAAGAGGCACAACGAAGTTTTTAAGGTTACGTGACGACGATCCCGAAAAGGAAATAAAATATAAGGCTACGCAGAACCAGGGCAAACTGCTGGAAGATGTGCTCAATAAAATAAAATACAACATGGTTCAAATTCGCGGCGGCGAATTTAAGATGGGTGATAAAATGGGATATAATGATGCCATGCCGGAACACCAGGTAAAATTGAATTCATTTTATATCTCAAAAACAGAAGTGACACAGGAAGAGTGGACCACAATAATGGGAGGAGAAAATCCCAGTTATTTTACCGTCGATTGCAAATCCTGTCCTGTGGAAAATGTGAGCTGGGATGAGGCAAATGAATTTATCCGCATACTCGATTCAATAACCCATGAAAGTTATTCCCTGCCTAGCGAAGCGCAATGGGAATATGCGGCGATGGGCGGCGATGCCAAATCAAAATATTATTTCAGCGGAGGCAATAATCTCTCGACATTTGGATGGTACAGGGATAATGCAAACCATGCAACACACGCAGTCGGGTTGAAAGCCACCAATGAATACGGGATCTATGACATGAGTGGAAATGTTGCAGAATGGTGCAGCGATTGGTACGATGAAAATTAT
>DATGFZ010000461.1:0-5386 GCA_035308805.1 Puia sp.
GGCACAATTATTAGCCAACCGCCCGGATGTCCAGGAAGCGGAGTATCAATTGCGCAATTCATTTGAATTGGTCAATGTCGCAAGGACATATTTTTATCCATCGTTTACAATTACCGCTGCTGCGGGCGTCTCAAATACTACGATAGAACAATTATTCAACCCCGTTAGTTTTTTTGCCAACATAACCGGTGGGTTATTGCAGCCCATTTTTGACCAGGGGAGAAATAAACAACGCCTGGCTACAGCCCAGGCGACCCAGGAAGAATATCTGAACACATTTAAAAAAACGATACTCTCTGCCGGCCAAGAAGTATCAAATGCGTTGTACAGTTATCAAAGCGCCCTGCAAAAACAATCACTGCGCGAGCAGCAAATAATTTATCTGCAAAAATCTGTGGATTATACAAAACAGCTGCTTGAATATTCCTCCGCAACAAATTATACGGATGTACTCACCTCGGAGCAAAGTCTGCTCGCTGCTCAGCTCAGCAGCATCAATGATAAACTTCAACAGCTAAATGCTGTGGTTAATTTATACAGAAGTTTGGGGGGCGGATGGAAATGAATGACGTCACGATTCGATTTTTTAAACAAACGGCAATTCAATATTTAATAAGTATCCTTTCCCGGGCGCGGTAATTATTTCCATGGTTCCATTTTGCATATCAACACGCCCGGCAATATTATGTAATCCTATTCCATTTGATTTTTGTTCACGATCTGCTCCTACCCCATTATCATTTATACAAACAATAAGTTTTCCCGAAAATTTTTTCAAAGTGACGCTTGCGTGGGTTGCCTCGGAGTGTTTTAAGATATTGCTCAGTTGTTCCTGGATGATTCTGTAAATGGCCAGTTTATTATCGGCAGGAAGATCATCAGTTATATTTTTTTCTACCTCTAAAACGATGGATAATGAGGAATGAATTTTCATGCTGTTTATTAGTTCCCGCAATGCATCTTCCAAACAAACATCCTTCATGGAACCAAGTATTAACGATTTGGAAACCGACCTGATCTCCCTTATCGCTTTCATTATATACTCATGACTTTTATACAATAATTCTTTATCCACTTCATCCTCACGAATAGCAATGTCAACATACAGTTTCGCAGTGGCGAGGATCTGGTTAATATTATCATGCAGTTCGCGACCTATCAATTTCCTTTCTTTCTCCTGCGCTTGAATGGCAATTGTTGTAACAAGTTTTTGTTTTTCAATTTCACGCCTAATCATTTCTTCCTGCATTTTCTTTCTTTCAATACTGTATTCAATTGATTTTGCAAGAAGGGTTTCGTCAAAACTTCCTTTTACAAGATAATCCTGCGCGCCGAGCAATATGGTACGCAAGGCAACCTGCTTATCAGAAAGTCCTGACAAAATGATAATGGAAAGATGCGGTGCGGCTCCATGAATTGTTTGGAAGGATTCTATTCCTTCGCTATCAGGAAGCGCAAGATCAAGAAAAATCAGATCGGGGTTGTCTTTTTCAAGAACCTCTAGTGCATGCTTCATTCTATTTACATGAACGATATTGCTGGTAGGCAATCCGGTTCTGGAAATATATTCGTTAAGTAAAGTGAAATCATGATCATTGTCTTCTACTACAAGTATGTTCAGTGGCTGCTGAGCGTTTAACATGGACACTAGTTTTATTAATAGGTCTGGTGAAGGTCAAAACTATATTTATTCATCCACATTTGTAATAGAGTAATGTATCTATGAAGAAACAGTAGTTTTCACTTATAGGATTTGTGGATTACAATTTGTAAATTGGACGGCAAATCGTAGAATATCCAATGAAAAGCATTTCGTTTTTCAGGTATATCCGCAATATATCTATTGCCAAGAAACTCTATTTCACTGTTGGCATCATGGCGTTATTAATCGCCATCGAACTCATGGTACTTTTTTTTTCCATCAACACTTTATCTTCAGTAAGGGCTTATGTCGGCGGCGAAGGGCTATGGTCCAAAGCACAAAAGGATGCAATGTACCAGTTGTTAACATATGCGCGCACGCGCAAAGAAGAAGATTACAGAAGGTTTACGGAATACCTCAAGGTGCCCATAGGTGATCATACAACGCTTGTCGAACTCAATAAAGTCAATACCAACCTCGATAAGGCAAAATCAGGATTTGTAGAAGGCAGAAATGATCCGGCAGATGTTGATGGCATGATCAAATTATTCAGCCGCTTTAGTACCAACAGTTATATTCATAAAGCGATCGTTGCATGGATTGGAGCCGATAGTTTAATAATGGGAGAATTCATTCCTTTGGGCGAAAAACTGCATCGTGAGATTCACTCGCCAAACTCTTCCCAGAATAATGTGGATGCTATTTTGAATGATATTGATCCGCTCAATGCAAAACTCACATATTATGAAGATGAATTTTCTTTCGCATTGGGTGAAGGATCACGCTGGTTGGAAAATGTAATCTTAAAATTATTATTTGTTGTTGCGTTATCTGTTGAGTGCACGGGGTTGTTGCTTGCCATTACCGTTAGTCGTGGTATTCAAAAAGGGCTGAACGAAATTCTTTTATCTGCAAAAGCTGTTGCCAAAAGAAACTTTGCACGCAAGGCGCGCACATTTTCCAAAGATGAGATCGGGACCCTTGCCAGCACATTTAATCAGATGGCAGAGGAATTGGAAAAACTGCAACTCGAAATCACAAGAACAAATACCAACCTGGAAAAAACGGTTGCATTACGCACCACAGAATTGGAAAGTAAAAACAAGGAGCTTGAACAATTTGCTTATGTAGCTTCTCACGATCTGCAAGAACCAATAAGAACCACAGCGGGCTTTGTGGAGTTGTTGAAAAAACAATACTATGGCAAGCTCGATAAAAATGCTGATAAATACATTGATTATATTCTCCAGTCTTCCGACCGAATGAAAGTATTGATAAAAGATCTTCTTGATTATTCGAGAATCGGAAGACAAAAGGAAACAATGCTTGTTGATTGTTCAGTCATGCTTAAAGAAGTCCTTGCTGATATGGATCGCAGCATCAGGGAAAGTGAAACACTGATTGTGCGGGAAGAACTGCCCATCCTGAAGGCCTATCCCACCGAATTAAAACTCCTGTTTCAGAATTTAATTGCCAACTCTATAAAATTCAGAAAACCCGGAAGACCACCGTTAATTGATATTTCCGCTGTGCAAAAAAATAATCTCTGGGAATTTATCATTCGCGATAATGGCATTGGTATTGACGAAAAATATCATGAGCGAATATTTGTGATTTTTCAAAGATTACACACGCGTACAGAATACGAAGGCTCAGGAATTGGATTGGCACACTGCAAAAAAATTGCAGAATTGCATGACGGAAAAATATGGGTCGATTCTGTTCCCGGCGAAGGGAGTGTTTTTCATTTTACCATCAATGAAATATGATGTCAGAAAAAAAACTTGGTAGCGTACTGCTCATCGACGATGATGAACCTACAACATTCATGTATCAAATGGTACTTGAGGAGTCAGGATGTACCAACCATATTGAAATTGCACACGGTGGTCATGACGCCCTGCATTTTTTTAGAAATGCGAATGAGAATTCAAACAAAAATTACCCCGACCTCATTTTTTTAGATATTAACATGCCTCGTATGGATGGATGGGAATTTCTTGAGCACCTAAAAGAATTAAATAAAGATAAAAAGAAAAAAGCAGTAATCATCATGCTCAGCACTTCACTTAACCCTGACGATGAAATTCGCGCCAACCATATTCCTGAAGTTTCTGCCTTCAGGCATAAACCACTTACTATTGGTATGGTTCGTGAAATAGTTGGAAAATATTTTCGGTAATAACAAAAAAGAGCCGTAAAGAATTACGGCTCGTGGTTGTCCCTGTTTCGTGTTCTACGGTTTAGTGTTCCATGTACAATTTATTCTTTCACCAGTTTAGTGGTGTAATTGTCGTTTCCATTAATGATGTGTAAAATATAAATACCCCGGGCGAGTGCTGACAAGCTATTTACCTGATAACTATTTACTCCAATACCCACGGTTATGTTTTGACGCGCAATGGATTTTCCGTTTATATCCATCAGCTCCATCATTCCGCTATTTTGATGTAATGAATTTAACCGGACTGTAAACATATTGTAGAATGGATTAGTAACTTTTACTCCAGCCGCAAATGCTGCGTCATTGTTGATCTCCTGTATTTCGCTGTAAAAAATTACCCCGCTCAGATCAGCCTGCTGCAAACGGTAATAACTGATTCCTGTATATGGATTCTCATCTGTGTATGAATAATTTTTCTCAATATCCGTTAGATGCGTTGCAGCGACTGATGTCAAGGTTTCCCAGCTTTTTGCATCTGCACTGCGTTCAATTAAATAATAATTTACTTCTTTTTCCGAATTAACAGACCAGTTCACTAAAACGTCTTGAGTGGTTTGCAGCGCCGCAGAGAAGTGGGTGATCTGCAATGGCAATGAACCCGACCCGCAAAGTTGCGTATCAAATTCATATGCTTTTCCAACACCATTGTCTCCCGCAGCAAGTCCAAACAAAGTTCCGAGCGTATTTCCTAAATTTAACAATCCAGTCCCAAAATCAAGCGTTTTACCGGGTGCGCCCACCAAAATTTTATTTTGAGTTAATCCCCCTTTCACTTTTTTTGCTCCGGCAACACTGTATCCAATAAGTGAGGTAACATTAACTCCCAGCGCTGCATCATATGTTGCATTTACAGTCCATGCTGGAGTAGCCTGGTAAGTACCATCTGATTTTCCTAAAAATACATAGGCAGCACCTCCAGCTACATTAGCTCCAACGATTTGCGCACTTAAGGTTGCGGGTTCGCCAATAACGATATCGCCGATGCCGTCACAGTTGACGTCTTCAACATTATCCATAGAAAAACCAAACAACAAAGAGCTTTGAATTAAATTCAATATGGTATTATCATTTCTGGGTGAGGTCAATTGCTGATCCGGTGTAACAATGCCAGAAGGAGATGCATTCTTTTTGAAAACGCTCACCGTTCCTGTCTTCACATTGAGACCACTTAAAAGATTCGTCAATGTTCCGCCCAAAGGAGCACCCACTAAAATATTTCCTGTCCTTACACCCGCCGCATTTGTAGCTCCCTTCAGTGCAAATCCAAATAAATTCGCCACGTTGGCAATGGTGCCGGTGAAATTAGTGAGCAACCCGCCGGCAGTAGCAGCAAGCGTTACGTCAGGCTGAACATCAATACCAGACCCGGTCCCATAATAAACCAACGCGCTGCCTTGCAACAACTGCCCGGTTAATAATGCACTGAGAGACCCCAGATCAACTCCTGCCGGTGCGCCGACAACAACATCCGCGTGCCCATCGCCGTTATAGTCACCCGCCCCGTCCACACTCATACCAAA
>DATGFZ010000462.1:0-4687 GCA_035308805.1 Puia sp.
CCGACAGTCGTTCGATCAACCGAGCAGTAGCTGGAGATTCCAAATAAGCCTCATAATACATATTATTGAGTGTATTAAAAAGAAAATGCGGCTGTACCTGTGCCCTCAGCAACTTAAGTTCGAACTGGCTCCGTTGCAACAACGCCTCTTCCGATGCGCGTTTGATGATGAAATAAGCAATGGCGAGACGAAAAATAAAACTCAGTATGAATACCGTAATTCCCGATAAAAAAAGAGTGACATAGGTACCTGGCTCAAGCCATCTGGGAGCGCCCGAAACATACCTGCTGTGGATAACCAAATAGAGATAGATTTTACCGGCACCTGCCAGCAGCAACAGCAGGACGGATCCTGCTATGTAGAATACATAACGCTTCCTTTCGTAGAATCGCGGGTAAAGAAAACTAATATTCCCATAAACAATCATGGCGTAATAACAAACCTCTACCGCTGAAACAGCGGCCGATTGCCTGGCTCCATCTTTCGATAACATGGCAAAAAAACTGATCAGAAATATAGCAGCCCATACCAGGTATTGTAGCCCGGTGAGCGTGCCCTTTTCCTTAAGTAGCTTCACTTTAGCCATAACCGTTGCAAAATACGCGACTTCTGGCTCATCATCATCATGCGTTCAACAAACCTTCTCTTTTACTCAACAAAAGTCTTTTAGCGTGTTGGTTTAGCCTTTCCACAATAGGGTTGAAAAAATTTTTTTGACGGAAAGATCCGGCGTTTTTTTGAAAAATATAACCCGCAAGAATTTTTTATAAATCGGATTCACAAAAACAATCCTGACATGACTATACTTTTTAAAAAATGTATTCTGATCGCCGTAATCTTAGCGGGTGCCGGATATACGCTTTTGGCACAAAATAAAAGTGTATTGCAAGGAAGAATCAATGACGAGCAAAAGCTGCCGCTTGCGTCGACGACTGTAATACTGGTTAACTTAAAAGGCATTGTTACTTCGAGAAGCATCTCAACCGATGCATCCGGCAGGTTTGCCATCAAAGACATTCCCTATGGTTTGTTTACCTGCAAAATCACTCATGTGGGTTATCAATCCATTACCAGAGATAGTATTGTTTTTACATTCACAAGCGACACCATCAACCTGGGCATTCTTACCATGGTGCCTTCAGGAAAAATATTGTCCGAGGTCACGGTTTCCGGCATGTCACCGGCAATCCGAAATGGAACTGATAAAAAAGTCTTTTCTGTTAATCAAAGCCTGGTCAGCCTTGGGGGATCTGCTTCTGATCTCCTGCAAAATATTCCAACCTTGCAAGTAGATGCCAGCGGCAATGTTAGCTTTCGAGGCGCAACAGACCTGATAGTTCTTGTAGATGGTAAGCGTTCCGTTATCGGCGGAGGCACGATCGCACAGGTGCTCCAATCTATTCCAGCCAGTTCAATTGACCGAGTAGAAATCATCTCAAATCCTTCAGCCAAATATGACGCCGAGGGGCAAGCGATTATCAACATTATATTGAAAAAAAAGAATGACGCCGCGGGACTAAATAATTCTGTTGCTTTAACCGGCGGTACAAGGAGTAACTACAATGCAGCGACTGCGATAAACTACCAAAACGGAAGACTCAGTTCGTTCGTCAATTATAGTTATCAGCGCCGAAATACCTATAGCAACGGATTCCAGGATATGACTTATCTGCTTTCTCAAGATTCTTCCTATTACAGCAACGAAACCTTTCCATCAATCTCCATTGTTGATGTCCATTCTGCTAACGCAGGGTTGGAGTATAGTTTTCCTGCCAGGGACAGACTAAATATATCGGGCGCCTATAATGCCTCGTCCAAAACACGCAACGAGTGGTTAACTGTCAACAACCTGACGGACAGCAGTACGCCGGCAGAGCTCAGTACCCGAAATAATCACGCTACTGCCAATGACAAGAATTACGAGCTAACCCTTGATTACACACACAGCTTTGAGAAGCCGCACCATGAAATCACCTTCGATTTTGATTATTCGCATGGCATCAGCAATAATCTGCAACTGTATAACACCTATATCTATAACATTGATGGGAATGCGGTGGATTCCACCACTGTATTAAAGGATAGTAAGGTGACCCGGACTAAGAACTATAATATCCAGCTGGATTACACGATGCCTATCGGCAAAAGCGGGCATCTGGAAACAGGTTTGCGTAGCCAGATCAGTATTAACGATAACCAGGAATGGGATTATATTCTCAATAAAACGATTGACGATTATGATCCGGATTACAACTTTATCAATTTTTTCAAAAGCACCAACCAGGTTCATGCCGCCTATTTTACTTTCCTGCAGCAAATAAAAACTTTCACCTTTCAATTAGGGGTCAGAGGGGAATTTGCCAGGTTCAACGCACAGCTTCAAAATTTCGACTCCACTGGAAAGTTGATGGTACAACCAATAAGAGTAGATACGCGGGGACTATATCCCAGTCTGGTGTTAACAAAAAAGCTTGAAAGTGGCCGCCAAATCCAGCTCAGTTGCTCGCGGCGGATTTTTAGGCCTACGCCGGGTGAACTCAATCCTTTTTTCGATATCTCAGACCCCGTAAATTATGATGCAGGAAATCCAAAGCTATTACCAGAAAGTATTTATTCGGCAGAGCTTACCTATAATCACTCCTGGTCCACGTCCTCAATTACTTCCGGGGTGTACTTCACGCAAGTAAATAATGTCATTAAACATATACAAACTACTCCGGTAAATGATGTCACCTATACCATCGCTGAAAATCTGAATCGTGCAATCAACACGGGGATTGAGTTAATCGGCAATTTTCACCCGGTGAAAGCATGGTACTTGACCGCCAACATTAATATATTCGAACGCATCAACGATGGAGATTCTGCATTTGGCATTAGCGCAACGCGCGCAGTCAGCTGGAATGTAAATATCACCAATAATTTTACGCTTGCTCATAATCTGACGCTTCAGATTCGGGCCGATTATAAGGCTCCCGAGATGATACTTCAGGACAGGTATCGTTCGAATTATGGCATTGACTGTGCCGCCAAATATGATTTCTGGCATAAGAAAGCAAGTCTTTCATTGAACGGACGCGATATTTTCGATACCCGCAAATGGCGCTTTTTACGGGAAAGCGATGCGTTGCTTCTAAACTTTCAGCGGACCACTTATAGCGCAAGATTGAGTCTGACTTTTAGTTATCGCTTTGGCAAAAGCACATCGGGCGCCAAGAGCCGGACAACACACGAGGAGCAACAAAACATGCGTGTTGAAAACCGATGATGATTTAATAAAAACATCATTGACTGATTATGTAATATATAAATTAAAGCGACCTAATTCGGGGCATCTAAAAAATTTATTAACGCTCGTCAGTAGCTTACCGGTACGGATGAGTTCAAACCCTCCCAGATCATCTACTAAACAGCAGATTACCAAATTAAAACCATAAGCTTTCTTTTAAATCACATTTCGTTTTTTCAAATAAAGAACTACAGACTAAAAAAGATAAATCAACAATTCGGGGAAGATGTACACGAATTTAATTACGCAAACACAAATAATAGTTACACCATTGAATTTTCGCTCATTTCTTTAAAGTAGTTGGATTAAACATCAAAACAATGCATTTTCAGTAACTTCAGATCACCATCCTTCCCTATTAATCGACCCTATCATTTTATAGATATCAGCAAAGCAAATCGTGAAAATAAACAGTTGAAACTAAAAAAAACAATGAAGTGAATTTATAATTGAAATGCCTCAACCAAAACATCATGAGAAAAGTATTTTTAATTGCTATCATTTTTTCTTCATTGAGATGTATCGCCCAAAATAAAACAATTGACAGTCTAAAAAAAGCGCTCGATAATTATAAAAAGGATGACACAATAAAAATAGGCATGCTTTATAATTATGGCGATTCTTTATACAAAACAAATATTGATGCGTCCATTCAATGTACTGAAGAAGGCATGCAACTTGCCAGAAAGCTCAACAGGCCAGATTTCGGCGCTTCCGGAGATCTCATGCTGGCGTATTTTTATAGCATTAAGAATAAAGAAGACAGTGCTGTATTTTTCAGTTTAGATGGGCTGAACGCAGCAGAAAAGCTTCATCTGAGTAAATTGCTACCACAATTTTATAATCGATTGGGTGAAAACTACCGGCTGCTCCATAACTATGAAAAGTCAGTTTATTATGATAGTAAATATCTTGATGTTGCCAGTAGCGAAAAAAACGACACGATGATTTTACAAGCGTTGCTATCGATGATATCATTATACCAAGGGAATGGACAATGGGACAAAGTGAAAAACCTTGCAGAAAGCGCTTTGCCGCTTGCAAGAGCTCAAAAAAACCAACACAGTTTGGGCAGATTATTCTGGACTATGGGCGGGGAATCTCGTCATGCAAATAATTTTCAACAGGCAGTAAATAATTATCATGCTGCACTTGAAGTATGGAAAAACTTGAAGGATTACCCCGACATTGACTTTTCATTAGTTTTACTGAGTTCAATTTTTAGGCAAATGAATAATAAAGACAGTGCTGGCTGGTATGCCTATGCTGCCGTAGATACTGCAAAAAAATATAATCTAAAAAAAGAAACAGGGGACGCTTACGATGTCCTCTTTTCCTATCATTATAAATATAAGGATTACAAAAAAGCGCTGGAAGAAAATCTTATTTTGGATTCTA
>DATGFZ010000463.1:0-1786 GCA_035308805.1 Puia sp.
AATTTCGCCGTATCAATAGCTTGCGGTAAGGGTAAGGTATGGTCATTGTCAACTTTTAACATTCCATGATCGGAAAGAAATATAAAATTAACGTTTAGCCCGAGCGAATCCACAATCCTGGCAAGTTGCCCGACACTTTCATCGATGAGATGCACCGCCTCTTCTGCTTCCTTGGAATCAGGCCCGAATGTGTGTTCCTGGTGATCTACCTGCGGAAAATAAAAAGTGATGAAATGCGGGCGTTTATCTTCCGGCAACAACAACCAGTCTTTCACTGTTTCAATTCTTTTGCCAATGGGAATTGCATCATTATAAATATAATAATACGTCGGTCGAACGCCCTGTATCGCACTTTCCGAAGCAACCCAATAAAAACTTGCACTTAGCATTTGTTGTTTTTCCGCAAGCACCCAAAATGGCGTGCCGCCGTACCATGAACCATCGCCTACCGCCTTTTTATTTCGGATGGCATAGGTTTCATTTTTTTGTTTGTCATAAAATGTATTGTCAACTATACCATGATGTGAGGGATAAAGACCTGTCACGATGCTGTAGTGGTTCGGAAAAGTAAGCGAAGGATAACTGGGTTGCATGTATGCGGCATTGATTCCTTCATTACGCAAGCGAATTAAATTGGCAGCATGATATTTATCTGCCAGATCATAACGAAAACCATCAGCCGAGATTAAAATAAGATATGGTTTTTTCTGCTGAGCCGCGCTGTTGGTTCTGCCTGGAACCACTTGCTGTGTCGTATCCTGTGCAATTGCCATCCTCGCAACCAGAAAAATCAAGAGAAAGCTGACCTTTGTTTTACAAAACATAAACATCCATTTAAAAAATACAGATTGATTTTTATTCAAAACGAAAGTAAGAAATGCACCGTTATGTTGAATATTGTATTATCATGAAGATTTTTGATGCCATCTTTTATTTGTTAAGTATGGGTTCATTCTCCTATCTTAGCATTAACATTCCGAACATACGTTACAGCGAGGAGAAACCCGGGTATGTTTTATTCTAACGCAGAGCCATATTCTCTCCCCTTTCGCACGAACAATCCAAAAGGTAAACCATGTCAGTACATACCGAGGTTAAAAAAATTACAACAAACACATTGCAGCGGATGAAAGAAAACGGAGAAAAGATAGGCATGATCACTGCTTATGATTTTTCCTTCGCCAAAATTTTTGATGCGGCAGGAATTGATGTGATCCTGGTTGGCGACTCGGCTTCCAACGTGATGGCAGGTCATGAAACTACCCTGCCGATAACACTTGATCAGATGATCTACCATGCTTCATCCGTCATTCGTGGCGTTAATCGCAGTTTGGTGGTTGTGGATATGCCATTCGGCTCTTATCAATCCAATTCCAAAGAAGCATTGATATCTGCATTCCGGATTATGAAAGAAACCGGCGCACATGCGGTGAAATTAGAAGGTGGCGAAGAAGTGTTGGAATCCGTTAAAAGAATTATTGCCGCGGGTGTCCCGGTCATGGGTCATTTAGGATTAACTCCTCAGTCAATCTATAAATTCGGAACGTATACGGTGCGTGCTAAGGAAGAAGAAGAAGCAGAAAAATTAAGACGGGATGCAAAATTACTCCAGGAGGCAGGGTGTTTTGCCATCGTGCTTGAAAAAATCCCTGCCTCGCTTGGCAAAGAGGTTTCCGCAAGCCTGGTGATTCCGACGATCAGTATTGGAGCAGGAAAGGATTGTGACGGGCAGGTTTTGGTAATGCATGATATGCTGGGAATAACGAATGAATTCAAACCCCGCTTC
>DATGFZ010000464.1:0-2372 GCA_035308805.1 Puia sp.
CTTTTGATAGATCGGTTGTTGACCTGCACCGGGCCAGTCGATCCGCAGGCGGTCATTTTCAAGTGTCATTTTTCCATGATCATCATCCATGGTCATCACCAGGTAGACCATGGTATGATTAATGGCCCCGTGATAAGGCCCGAAGACAAGACTCTCTAAATCGCGTTTTGCTTTTCTGGTCCGGTCGGAGATACCGATGCCGGTATTTTGTCCTTCAGTTTCCGCAGCCAGGGAAATCATCGCTGAAAAAGCAGCGGACATCGCGCCGGGTACGACCCCTTCTTCAATCACCATTCCTTCGGAAGCATTCGCGCAATTTCTGAGGTCGATGATGCTGCTGATGTTCGGGCCAATCGGATCCAGTTCATCGGGTTTCCTGATGCCGTCGCCAATAGAGTTCGCTCGCAATTCGTCATTATAACCAAATGCCAAAAAATCACCGTTGCCTGTAAAATGAGTGCCCAGCATCCCCGAACATGGCAGTCCTTTTTCTGCAGAACGAAGCAATAATTCCGTACTGCCCAGCGCCCCCGCACCCAGTACAACGACCGGCGCGGAGATGAAATCAGTGGCGGCATCAAATTTCTCTTCTCCCGTCTGCAGGAGACTGTAATGAATGTTCCAAATCTTATCCTGTTTTTCAATATAGCGGACATTCACCTGAGTATAGATTTCCGCTCCATGATTTATCGCATCGGGCAGATAATTCATAATCATCGTATTCTTGGCTTTGAAATTGCACCCGGAGCAACAATCCCCACATTTTTCGCAGGGTTTCTGTTCAACGCCAACCCGGTTCTTACCATCAATATCAAAATTCACATAAATGGGCGTGTATCTCCACTTGCCGGCCACACCCATTTTCTCCGCCGCCGTTTTCATGGACAGGGCTTTTGCGGGCATCGGAAGACGATCGGGGTAAGGAACTGTTTGTAACATTTCCTTCGCGTTCCGGTAGGCGGTTTTCAGCGTTGCCCGGTCTTCCCGCAAAGCCTGTGGCCAACGTGGATCATCCAGTACCACATCGTCCGGCTCCATGCCCACATTGGCATTGATCAGGGATGTGCCCCCGAGTCCGCACCCCTTTACGACATTGATCTCCTGATTAACGCTGACATCAATTAAACCGGTCTGCTTGCCGATATGCTCCCCGGGCGTGTCGATCTGCGTTTCTTCGACAGCCGGCAAAAACCGGTTCGGATACTCCCCAGGTTGAAATTCTTTGCCTTTTTCAAGCAGACAAACCTTTTTGCCTGCGCGCGCCATCCTCGAAGCCGTTATGGAACCACCATAGCCCGAGCCGATGACGACAACGTCGTAAAGCGGTTTTATCCCTGAAATGGGAGAGGAGAGTCTTTTCATAAGTTTTTTTTCAAATGCCAAATAATATTAAATCAAATCCCGAGGCCGGCAATACCCCTTTCGGGGTATTGTCTGATTACCGCTTTTTCTGAATATTTATATAAAAAGCATTTCCGATTCTTCTCAAAAAATTTACTATGGAGTTAATCAAACAGGTGGCTGCGATTTGCGAGCGGCTCGCACCCTTTGGCTGGGGTCAATTGTTTCGAAGGCATGGATTGAATATCCTGGCGGGCGACCTTCGCGCGGAACTATACCGGGATATTTCCAAATCCATTGACAGGAGCATTCCGGGATTTACGGATTTCGCCCACGCGGGTTTCTCGGGCATTCATCCTTATAACCCTGCCATGAGCCTGTTGTATCATGCCCTGGCGAGCCCCAATGTACATCCGGGCACCGGCCACAGTTCCATTCTCAATAACGCTGCTTACCCGACCCTGGATGATCTTGACGTCATTGAGAACTATATTTTTTCCGCGGACCATCTTCCCGTGGGAACCATCGTCAGGGATCGGGCATTTTTTGTAAAAAATTTTCCCAAACAAAACCTGTTCGTCGGCGTATTTGCGTATCAATATCGCCCGGGCAGTAAGACGGTGCACGGGCGATACGCCGATACCTGTTATTCGAGGACAGGTATTTCCAGGCTGGGAACAAGACCGCATGCCTTTAAGGGTTCGAGCCGGAGCTTTTGGCCGGTGGACTCCGCCAGGAAAAACGATTTTCGTGTCATGCCGGCCCGTTATGGGCTTTTTCTTGCTGAAAAAAGAGAAATATCGGTCGAAGGAGAGGTCATGCTTTCTCAAAAAAACGACAAGGATGAATATTTCTTCCCCTTGCATAAATTATTCCCGGGAGATCATTGTATTGCCGGCCTAAAGGTTCCCCCATTTACTTACCAGGAAAGTCACCTGTCTGAAAAACTAAGGTTGTTGTTCGTGTCCCTTAAAATTCCATCACCATTCAATCTGAATAAACCACCTTTTGTGAGGACTTCAAACCCTTCC
>DATGFZ010000465.1:0-1724 GCA_035308805.1 Puia sp.
ATTTAAATGGCAACTCGATCGCTCATTTTGGGACATTGAGTGCGAATCCCGGGGAAATGAAGGCCTACGACCCCTGGGGTAAGCCTGTTTTGATTTCCGTTGAAAATGGCATTGATCAGGTGTTGGCCATACGTTATGCACTCCAACCCAACATTTCTTATTCAGTTTTTTCCGGGGACGGAAATCCAGCTTTGAAGATTCGGATAAGCACGCCAGAAACCTCTGACCAACAATATTATCCACCACAGAGTGCCCGCGATCTTTTGGGGATTTTCAGAGTTGGCGTATTTTTTATTCTGGCTATTCTACATTTAGCATTTTATCTGTTTTATCCACCTCAAAAGGCCAACTTGTATTTCAGCCTCTATGCCTTCTTCTTAGGAGCCTGTGGAATCATGAGTCACGTCACATATTTTACAAATGAAGTTGGCCATAAATTCTATTATAACATTCTTGTATTGGACCTGGAAAAGATAGGTCAACAGTTTATGCTAACGGCGATATATTTTTTGTTTTCAAAAAAAAGGAAAAGGATGTTTTGGTTCCTGACGTCCTTAATAATAATAGCAATTTTGCTAAACGCATATACATATGCGTGGGGAATAGTTATATCTATTTTTATTTTGCCCTGGTTAATCAGTTTAGAAATTGGACGAATCGCTCTGAATTCAGTCAGAATGAAAAAAAGAGGCGCCTGGATTCTCCTCGGCGGAGCTATTACCTTTTTGGCTTCTTCATTGGTTCAATTTGTAGGAATGATCTTTTATTCCGATACAGGTTATACCACAATTTTCAGTATTGTAAATCTTACCTATAGCATTGCATCCTTGAGCATACCAGTAGCCACTTCAATTTACCTGGGTCTTGATTTTGCTTTCACCAACCGTTCACTGAAAGAAAAATTGTCAGAGGTAGAAATGCTCTCACAAAAAACTATAGCCCAGGAACAGGAAAAGCAAAGGATACTGGCCACACAAAACGAAACGCTTGAAAAACAAGTTGCGGTAAGGACATCTGAGCTCAATCAATCGCTTAAAAACCTGAAAGCAACCCAAGCACAGCTTATACAGTCGGAGAAAATGGCCTCCCTCGGCGAACTCACTGCGGGTATTGCGCATGAGATACAAAACCCCCTAAACTTCATGAATAACTTCGCTGAAGTTAACAGTGAATTGATTGGGGAAATGAAACAGGAAATGGAAGACGGGAATTTGCAAGAGGCAAAAACGATAGCTGATAGCATTGATGACAATGAACAAAAAATAAACTATCATGGCAAACGGGCTGATTCCATCGTAAAAGGAATGTTGCAGCACTCACGCGTAAGCAACGGTGTAAAAGTGCCAACAGATCTCAATTCGCTTGCAGACGAGTATCTACGCCTCTCCTACCATGGCTTAAGGGCAAAAGACAATTTATTTAATGCGGTACAAAAAACAGACTATGATCCTGCCGTTGCCCTCGTTAATGTGATTCCTCAGGATATCGCCAGGGTCCTGTTGAATTTATACAACAATGCGTTTCATGCAGTAAGCGAAAAGAAGAAATCGGCGGGCGCAGGCTATGAACCAACAGTTTCAGTGAGCACCAGGAAGATCGGTGAAAAAGTGGAGATTGGGGTAAAGGATAACGGTAATGGCATACCGGAGAAAGTTGTTGATAAGATCTTCCAGCCTTTTTTTACCACTAAACCGCCAGGACAAGGAACAGGACTAGGTTTGTCT
>DATGFZ010000466.1:0-4933 GCA_035308805.1 Puia sp.
GATTAACCAGGCGCTCTCCAAACTCCCACAATCGGTTCGTGGCAATGCTGGTGAGATATTTTTTACCGATCTGACGGGCGATGATATAAAGCTTGAGATCAGGTACTGGATAG
The DNA here is from genome assembly GCA_035308805.1 of Puia sp. Classification (GTDB taxonomy): domain Bacteria; phylum Bacteroidota; class Bacteroidia; order Chitinophagales; family Chitinophagaceae; genus Puia. The sequence continues at coordinate 114 of DATGFZ010000466.1, forward strand.
ACAATGTTTCACCGGAAAATTACCTCGTCATGCGCGATAAGATTATCGGACTGTTGTATGACTGCCTTAGCACCGAAAGACAAAATCTCCCGGATCAGCCTCTACAGTCGTAAAAATAAATACACACCATTGGAAAATTATCCACAAAAAAGATATTTAAATTATTTTAGCATAGTCATCAACGTTAGTGCAGCCAGTTTGTTTAAAGTACTGTAGCCTGTGTAATAAAAACCACGGCCTTCCTATTTTCAAAGGCATGAATTTGGTATTTGATTGATTACAATAAAAATTATTTTATGCAGGAAAAACATAACATGTCAAGACGCGCGGCAATCACGGGAATCAGCACAGGTGTCGCAGCGCTTGCCGTTTCCCCGGTTTTTGCGGGTGGGCAGGTTACAGAAAGAAAATTTGCCGCTTCGCCGGTGTTGGAAGACCCAACGACCAAATATCCCAAACCTCCTTTTGAAAGCCAGTCTCAACCCTGGCCTGGTCTGGCTGGTAAAATGAATCCAAGACCGGATCACGGCGAAGCCAGTTATCGTGGTTCGGGCCGTCTTAGCGGCCGAAAAGCGCTGATCACAGGCGGAGATTCCGGCATGGGGCGCGCTGCAGCCATTGCGTATGCGCGCGAAGGCGCCGATGTGGCAATCAATTATTTAGCCGCTGAAGAACCCGATGCGGCAGAAGTGATCAGACTAATCAAAGCGGAAGGAAGAAAAGGAATTCCGATCCCCGGGGATATCCGCGATGAATCCTTTTGCCAAAGACTAGTGGCTGAGGCGGTCGATCAGTTGGGCGGGCTCGATATTGTTGTCAGCAATGCAGGTCGACAGCAAACCCACGCATCGATCCTGGATATTTCAACTGAGCAATTTGACTGGACGATGAAAACAAATATTTACGCACCTTTCTGGATCATCAAGGCTGCCCTCCCCCACCTAAAACCAGGATCTGTGATCATCGGCACCGCATCAGAACAGGCTTATGATCCCTCACCTGATTTATATGACTATGCGCAGACCAAAGCGGCTACCATGAATTATGTCAAATCACTCGCCAAGCAGCTTGCCCCAAAAGGCATTCGTGTCAATGGTGTAGCCCCCGGGCCCATTTGGACCGCACTCCAGGTTAGCGGAGGAGCCACCCAGGAAAAGTTGCAGCATTTCGGCGCTACCGCCCCGATGGGAAGACCGGGTCAGCCTGCGGAGCTTGCTTCCATTTATGTCCAGCTGGCTGCTGGCGACGCAAGTTATGCCACCGGGCAGGTGTACGGATCATCCGGTGGAGCGGGACAGCCTTAACAAGCCGGGCATCTAACAACCATGCATATGTAAATCCATCCCGAAAAAATGTTTATGGTCAGGCTGGCGTGGATGACATTAGATTTGGTACGCACATTACGCAAGACAATGAAAATAAAATTTTATGGAAACCATTATCTGGATATTTGGGAATGGGAAAGATCTGACGGTGACGCAAATGAGTTGCCGGGCAATCCTTGTCTTTGTCGTTTCGCTTTTGCTCATCAGGATTTCGGGGCGACGATCCTTCGGGATCAGGACACCCCTGGATAATATCATTGTTATCCTGCTTGGCGCCTTACTTAGCAGGGCGATTGTCGGGGCATCAGGCTTTTTCCCAGTAATCGCCAGTTCGTTTGTCATCGTGATTATACACCGTTTTTGTGCGTGGTTGATCGTACATCATAACCTGGCCGCAAGAATTTTCGAAGGAAAAAAAATCTTGCTCTTTGAAAACGGCCATTTTCTGAAAAAAAATATGGATAAGGCACTGGTGTGTACTGAAGACGTGATGCAGGGGATCAGAAAATCTGCATTGACGGAAGACCTTCACAAAATTGATCGGGTATTTATGGAGCGAAACGGGGAAATCAGTGCGACTAAAAAAATATGATCCAAATTTCGATTAAGCATGTACGTTATATTGCCTGGTGATCACGTTCTTACGATGCAAGGTGATGTCCATTCAAACCACCAAGCCGTTGCTTGACGACGGACGCCGGCAAATCGGCCCGGCAATTCCTTCAGTTAACAACCAACAGCCGGTTTTTTATTTATCTTAGGACAATGATGCATACCATTCCCACCAGCGGATTGCAAAACATAGCCCGGATTATTCTCGGGTTATTCATGGTGCTTGCCGCCATCGGGCATCTTAGCTTTCAGCGATCCGCATTTCAGGCGCAGGTGCCGGATTGGATTCCCTTTTCCAAAGATCTGGTCGTGATTTTATCCGGTATTGTCGAAGCCGCGCTGGGTCTGGCCATAATGTTCTGGACCAGTGAAAAGATATGGGCCGGCGTCGCACTGGCCATATTTTATGTGCTGATCTTTCCCGGTAATATAGCGCAGTATACAGGTGGTATAAACGCGTTTGGGCTGGATACGGATCGGGCAAGGCTTATCCGCCTGTTCTTCCAGCCTGTTTTGATATTATGGGCACTCTGGTCGACGGGCGCACTCGAATATTTTTTTTACCACAAGGCGTGAATGCGGGATAGTCGCGATCGTTTTGAAATGAATTCCCTGATCTTGTGTCCCGCCTGATCAATTAGGATTGTGGACGCTGTGCCTTCAACTTCGGGTTATTAAATGAAATGTACCGATTGAGTCGTTATCTGAATTCAATTTCAGATTCCAAATTCTGAAAATTTCATTTTGTTTTCATTCCGTTTTCAAACTCTTAACCGGGTTTGCCATCGCTGCTTTGATTGTCTGAAAGCAGATGGATAAGAAAGCAATTATTATCGCAGATAATCCTGCAACAATAAAAACCCACCACGAAATATGAATGTGATAGGCAAAACCCTGAAGCCATTTATTCATGATCAACCATCCGCAAGGCACAGCAATAATGATGGCAATGATGACAAGTGATAGAAAATCTCTACTGATCAGTTGAACAATACCTGGAACACTTGCGCCAAGCACTTTGCGGATTCCTATCTCTTTTGTTCTTTGCAACGTAACCAGAGAAACAAGCCCTAATAATCCAAGACAACTTGTAATAATAGCTACTGTTGCAGAAAACCAAACAAGTTTTTGCTGCAGATCTTGTTTTACATACAATGCAGCAATTTGATCATCGGTAAAATGATATTCAAAAACGTCATTTTGAAAAACAGCTTCCCAGTTTTTACGGATATTAGCCATCGTAACCTGCATATCATTCCCTGTTAACCTGACAGCAACCGAGCCATATTTTTCAGGCTCATCGGCAATTACTACAGGTTCAATCGGCAAAAGAAGAGATTGTGTATTGAAATCATTGACCACGCCAACAATAATGCCCTGTTTATCACCGAACTCTCCGATTACAAAATGTTTGCCTATGACATCATCCGGATTTTTCAATCCTAATTTGTTCACCATTTTTTCATTAATAAGAAATTCCGATGATGCAGAAGATGACCGGATATTTCTTCCGGCAATAAGATGAAGACCAAAAGTTTTTACGTAAGATGAATCGCCGATTTCGGATCTGCCCGGCCATTGCTCCCAATCCCGGTTATCGTATTTTACAGAACCGCCCCAATTCATTTCCGAAGAAGGTGCAGCATGGCAAAAGCTGTATGATTTAACCTGAGGAATTACAGCAAGTTTATACCGCATCAGGTTTTCCTTTGCTGCAGTTGTATCGGGCAGCGGCAACATCACTACTGAGTTGCTGTTAAATCCGATTTGAGTATGCTTTAAAAAATGCACCTGCATTACCATCACTATTGTACAAATGATGAGCATACATGCCACCGCGTTTTGCGCAACCGTCAATACTTTTCTTAACATGCCAGCTTTCCACGAATCGGTTATATTTTTAAATGCATTGAATACAGGTATTCTGCTTAAAACAATTGCAGGATACAAACCTGAAAGAAAAACAAGTGCGACAGCCAGGATGATTATGAAAGCAATGATATTTTTGTATGAAACAAGGTCGATGGGATCTTGTGAAAACAAAGAATGATTCACTGCAGGAAAAAGTGCAGCTATAGCTATTACAGCAATAGTTATTGAAATAAAAATGGTAAGCGAAGTTTCAATGATAAACTGAATAAAAAGTTTTGAAGGAGTTGCTCCCAGTACTTTTCGTGTACCAATTTCAATCATTCTTTTTGCTTGCTGTGCTATGGATAGATTGACATAATTAAACGTTGCAATAATCAGGATGCAGAAGCCAATAATCATTAATGTAATTAACGTAGAGCGCTGAATTGAACCTCCGTAATTGCTGTCGAAATGAACATTGGTTAAAGGCTGCAAAAAGAAAGTATAATATTTTGCATTATTTCCCAAGTGGGCTTTTGCAAGCTCGTTTATTTGGCTTTCGATGAGAGCTTTGGGTTGTTTTTCATTTAAGGTGAGAAATACAGAAGTGTTGTCACTAATCCATGCCCAATCAGTAAGAAAATTATCTTCAATCCCGGGGTCGATATTTTTTAATGATGAAAGCGAAACATACATGCCGGATTTAATATCCGAGTTATATGGCTCATCGCTTATTATGCCAACAATCTTGACAGGTACATCGTTTGGGAAATAGAGCGCTTTGCCAATCGGGTCTTCGTTCCCAAAATACCTGATTGCTTCCGTTTTGGTGATTACCGCTGTATTAGGGAACTTAAGTTGATTATCATCTCCCCTTAAAAATTTATAATCAAACATTCGAAACCAGTTATCAGAAACAAGAGCAATATTTTTATCTTCTTTAAATCTCTTCACCACTTCATTGTTATTTTTTGTACTTATTGTCAGGCTGTATCTGCTTAACATCAATCCTGTATTTTTAATATTGGCATT
>DATGFZ010000467.1:0-7200 GCA_035308805.1 Puia sp.
TTTTAAATGGATATGTTTCGGAACCTGCATAAGCTTTTGCTAAATTTCCATAACTGTGAAAAGTTTTTCTGCCACTGATATTTTGCACGCCAATCAACGCAATTTTCTCCTTATTTCTTTCCAATGCAACATTTTCATCAAGCAATAATCTCCATCCCAGTTTCCCTTGAATTTGTTTCAGGAGTTCAAGATTCTTTTCTTTCTCGACTGCCAATTCTCCTTCGGGATGAGCGCCAAAATAATAATCTCCGTAATCATGGTTACCCAAGATGGAATAGACCCCCATCGGTGCTTTTAACCTGTTGAACACGTCCATGTAATCCTCCATTTCTATTGCGCGGTCATTGACAAGGTCGCCGGTGAATAAAATCAAATCCGCGTTCTCTTTCATTACCATATCTACACCATGTTCGACAGCTTTCTTGTCAGTGAAACTTCCAGAGTGTATATCTGAAATTTGTACAATTTTCAACCCTTTAAACGATTTTGGAAGATTATCAAAAGATAATTGCAAACGATGAATTTTATAATTGTATTTGTTGCTGAATCCATACATGAGCGTTGAAAATAATCCGCCACCGATGCCTATCCCAAGCCAGCTCAGAAAAACAGATCGTGAAATGCCGTCGCTTCCTATATTTTCACCTTCGGTATTTCTAAAAAAAAGTTTCCCGCTTGCCCATTGAATTAGTCGCCTGATATCATCAAGCAAAATAAAAACGGATGCAAATAATTTGGCGAATAGTAAACCAATGATGATGGCGAAAATATAATTTCTGAAATGGGCAGGCCAGGACAAAAAATTGAGAAAAGGTAAAATGGCAAGAAAGATAACGACGGCGATGGAAACCAGCCAATAGCCGCCATAGACGAACATTTTTGTTTTTTGAGAGAGATTCTGGCTTACTACTTTTAAAGCCTGGAATACGTAAATATCCAGAAGGACCATAATTCCTATTATTATCCAGACAAACCGGGCGTTGCGCATGAAACTAATTTTTACAAAGTTTATAAAACATTTCTTGATAATGCCTATGGCTTCTGACGTTTAAAAAAAATAATTATACGGATCGAGTCCTGCAACCGGCAGATGCCTCAGTTAAAATTCAATAAACTCTTTTATCTGTGTTTCTATGACTGAAAGCGTCACCGAATCGGTAATTTCTCCGCTTTCATTGATCAGGCTGCCAACAACGGAAATTGGCAGTTTATTGGGATGTACCACAACTTTCAGATAATGTAAAATCCCCGTCAGATCGTCCATGCCACGTAAATTTCCTGCCCTCCCTGTTGAAATACCCGTCAACAACGCCTTTTTGCTCCACCAGGTTTTTGCGACGTCTGAAATATCAAAAACACATTTGAGTACTCCCGGAATGCTTCCATTGTATTCCGGCGAAATAAAAATGAATTTTTTGGTCGGAATTAATATTTCAGCTTCAATTTTTTCAAATTCCGGATTGCGTTCAAGCACGTTTAATTTTTCCAGTGAGAGAAAAGAAGCGTCTATACCATTATTCTTAAAGAGCTTTTGGTATTGTTTTGCAACTCTTATGGTATTGCTGTTTGGACGGTTGGTTCCAGAAATTATGCAGTACATGTGAAAAAATATAACAATGAAGCCGGCTTAATGTTGGCCGAATTTATGCCGAAGCCTTATTTTTGCCAATTGTATTTATAAGTTGATAAATATTGGAAAACTAAATTTTGAAGTGTTAGCAATTGAGTACAATTTTACTTAGTAGGAGGTGTGGTGTTTCCTGAGGAAAAGTTTGGAGGTGTAAATTGTTTACGAAGTACGATTTTGTTGAAATTGAACAGCGAATAATTCTTAAAAACCAATGGCAAAAATAATCGGAGTTGCAAATCAAAAAGGTGGTGTTGGAAAGACCACCACGGCAATTAACGTAGCGGCCAGTTTGGCTGTGCTGGAATTTAAAACGCTGCTGGTGGATGCAGATCCCCAGGCTAACAGCACAACAGGCGTTGGTTTTGATCTTCATAATATAACGCACAGTTTATATGACTGCATGGTGAACAACACTTTGGCAAAAGACGTTATACTTAAATCCGAAATTTCTAATCTTGATGTTATCCCCTCGCATATTGATTTGGTGGGCGCAGAAATAGAAATGATTAATTATCCGAGCAGGGAAAAAGTTTTGAAGAATATTCTTGACCCCATAAGGAATGAATACGAATTCATCATTATTGATTGTTCTCCGTCCCTTGGGTTGATAACGGTCAATGCCTTGACTGCTGCAGATTCAGTCATTGTGCCGGTGCAAACAGAATTTTTTGCATTGGAAGGTTTGGGGAAATTATTAAACACGATTAAGATCGTTCAGAACCGGCTGAACACCGAATTGTCTATTGAAGGAATTTTAATGACAATGTATGACGGACGTTTGCGATTGTGCAACCAGGTTGTGAGCGAATTAAGAAAACATTTTGATGAAATGGTTTTTGATACGATCATACATCGCAACACAAAAATAAGTGAGGCGCCGAGTGTCGGTAAGCCTGTAATTCTTTATGATGCTTACAGTAAAGGCGCGGCAAATTATCTTAACCTCGCAAAAGAAATTCTGCAAAAAAATAATAAGACAAAAATTAAGCAGGAAGAAAGAATTCTTGAATAAGACAGATAAGCCGAATGAGGGTAAGCAAGATACTGGTTTCGCTATGTTATCACTGAATCGTTAAGCAAGAACTAAATTATGACAGCGCCGAAACAAAATAAAGATGCATTGGGTAAGGGAATCCGTTCTTTACTTCAAAGCATTGATGATGATCTGAAAACTTCTACCGGGACTTTAAAAACATCCGTTGTAGAAAACGTTACCGGCATTTTGCGACTCGATCTGGATCAAATCGAAACAAACCCCAAACAACCGCGCCGCGACTTTGACGAACATTCGTTGAATGAATTAGCAGCATCGATTAAGTTGCACGATATCGTTCAACCAATAACTGTTTCAAAACTGCCATCAGGTAGATACCGTATTATTTCAGGGGAGCGTCGTTTTCGGTCAGCAAAAATCGCAGGTATAAAAAGCATTCCGGCTTATATCCGGTCAGCCAACGATCAGCAATTGCTTGAGCTCGCCCTTCTTGAAAATTTGCAACGCGAAGATTTGAACGCGATTGAAATTTCACTGAGTTATAAAAGAATGATGGACGAATTGAATTATACCCAGGAAGAAGTTTCTGAAAGAATGGGAAAAGAAAGGAGTACGGTGGCTAATTACATCCGGTTATTAAAATTACCTCCCGACATTCAAATCGCCGTTCGAAGCAATGAATTAAGCATGGGTCACGCCCGCGCCCTGATCAATGTCGATACAGTCGATAAACAATTATATATTTTTAAGGAAATTAAAAGCAAAGGATTGTCTGTCCGACAAACTGAGGAATTGGTACGCAGGCTTTATAAAGGTACGCATGCTGTTAAAGATTCCGTAAAACCTTTGCTGCCACCGGCTTTCAAAAAAATAGAGGATAACTTAGCGTCACATTTTAGTACCCGTGTAAAATTTAATCACAACAAAAACGGGCATGGCAATATCAGCATAGAATACTATTCAATGCAGGAGCTGAATAAAATTTTAGAGCTGATGAATGTACCGGTGAATTAAAATTGTTCATGCGTTTTTTTTTAATCATCATACTGTTAAGTTTTGGTTTTGTATGTGTGTCGCATGCTCAAGATACGTTACTAATAAAATCTAAGCCAGGTTCATTGGGCGATACTACAGTTCTTACAAAAAGAGATACGATAAATACTGCCCTCGCCAAAAAAGATTCCCTGGTCAGACAAAGAGGTCCGAATCCAAGAAGAGCAACAATTTATTCGGCAATATTTCCCGGATTAGGCCAACTTTACAATAAAAAATATTGGAAGATCCCCATTGTGCTTGCGGCGGTTGGAATTCCTACCTACACGTATTTTGATAATAAAAACTGGTACAATAAAACGCGATATGCTTTGTCGGTTTTGGCTAACGGGAGTTATAACAATAAGGACAGCATATCAAAGGTTGATCCAAAATTGATTGGGTTTATATTTTTAGATCCCGCACATGACATTAATCCCTACGGTTTAAGCGGCCTTGAAAAGTACCGAAATTATTTTCGTAGCAATGAAGACTATTCCGTTCTTTTCTTTTTGTTGTTTTATGGGTTGAATATTGTAGACGCCACTGTGGATGCGCATTTAAAACTTTTTGATGTTGATAGGGATCTGAGTATTCATTTTGGTATTCCTTCATCACCTTCAATCAATACGTATGCAGTCAGTCTCTTCGTCGATTTTCATAAACCGCAACAAAAATTGTTTGGGTATACATACTAAGTCAAAAATAAAACCAAAAAACAAATATTCTTTTGGTTAATTTCCGTATAGTTACATTTTTCTTTTTTGATTTTTCCTTTTAATTTTTAATTGTACTAATTTTCCTGAAAATATTTCGACATGAAAATCGCACTCATTGGCTATGGTAAAATGGGTAAAGCAATTGAAGAAGTAGCCATTCAACGGGGACATGAAATAGTTTTGAAAATTGATATCGGCAATTTAAGTCAGTTTAATGAAGTTGCGCTTGCTCAGGCAAATGTCGCCATTGAATTTACAACACCTCATTCAGCATTTCAAAATATAATGACGTGTCTTCAGGCAAGAATTCCCGTGGTATCTGGCACAACCGGCTGGCTTAATAAATTTGAAGAAGTAAAAAAATATTGCGGGGACTATAACGGTGCGTTTTTATATGCGAGCAATTTCAGTATTGGTGTAAATATTTTTTTTGAAATAAATAAAATGCTGGCAAAATTGATGACAAAGCAGGAAGAATATGATATGAGTATAACTGAAATTCATCATACAGAAAAAAGAGACGCCCCAAGCGGAACTGCGATCACGCTCGCTGAACAGATCCTGGAAAATATCCCACGAAAGAAAAAGTGGGTCAATAATAAAACCATCGACGCTTCAGAGCTTGAAATCATCAGCGAACGCATTGATCCTGCACCTGGCACCCATAAAGTACAATACAGTTCAACAACTGATAATATTGAAATTATTCATACGGCGCACAATCGAAGAGGTTTTGCAACCGGATCTGTGGCTGCAGCCGAATTCTTGCAAAATAAAAAGGGGGTTTTTAGCATGAAAGATGTATTGGGATTGTAAAGGCAACAAGAAGGCCCCTTGCGACAAGGGATGAGAAAGTCGCTGATAATTGATAACTTGCGCCTCGAACCTTTGCTTGATTGTTGAATCTCTTTTTTTCCTAAAAATAGCTTTAGATGCTCTCAAAAAAAACACAATATGCGTTCCAGGCGCTGATGTATCTCGCCGAAAAGGGTAAAGAGAAACCTGTATTGATCGCCGAAATCTCAAAAAAGAAGAAAATCCCGTTGAAGTTCCTGGAAAATATTTTACTCGACTTGAAGAAAGCGGGCATTCTCGAAAGTAAAAAAGGTAAAGGCGGTGGGTATCTTCTTGCAAAAAATCCAAAAGATGTTCAGCTGGCAACTGTGATGCGGCTGCTCGACGGCCCCATTTCTCTCGTGTCTTGCGTGAGTTTATATTTTTACGAAAAATGCAAAAATTGCGACGAAAAAACTTGCGGTCTTCATGACGTGATGGCGCAAGTGCGGGATGCCAATCTCAAAATTTTAGAAAGAAAAACGATTGCCGATATTTCCAGGCTATAATTTTAATTTTCGTATTCTGCGCCAGGTTCTTTTTCCGGTTTTCTCTTTCCCAATATTTCTACTTTCACCCTGGCAAGCCCCCAACCGGTATACCCTAATTTTTTTGCAGCTGCGTGACTCAGGTCAATTAGTCTTTTATTACGGAAATGCATTCGGTCGTTTATTTTTACAATGACCTTTTTTTTGTTAAGCAGATTGGTAACCCTGACCCACATATTTAATGCCACGGTATTGCTTGCTGCTGTTAAATTTTTCTGGTTGAATATTTCACCGTTGGCAGTATGCCTTCCGTTAAATTTGTTGGCATAAAAACTCGCAATGCCATATTGCTCCTTTTTATTTTTCTTTTTAGATATCCGGTGAGAACTGATATGCTGTTGTTGCGCGTTGACGACAGGCGGACTGGCTATGCATACAAATAATATGACAGAGATATATTTGTTCATAGATACCGGTTTTGGTTATACTAATTAACGCTCTTATCGCCGAAGTATTTTTCACGAAGGAATTTATCTTCACCATAAATATCGTCGTAAAATCTTATATGCCCGTTGATTCCAACACAATCAAAGTACCGCAGAAAAACCGGGACGCGCTGAAAGCCGCTGACTACATGCTTTTCCTGTCTTTTTATCCAGGCCCGGAGCGTATCCGGATGATAGCGAAGGGTATCATTTCTCACAAGAAAGTCAGACATTTTTTCCCATTCCTTTACTCGAACACACCCATGGCTTAATGCCCGAAAAGCTTTCCCAAACATCCATCTCACATTGGTGTCGTGCATGTATACGCTGTATTTATTTCTGAAATTAAATTTTATCACACCGAGCGAATTATTATCTCCCTGTTGTTGTTTTAGGAAATAAGGAAAATGTTTTTTGCTGAGTTTTGACCATTTTATTTTTTTTGGATCAAGGATATTGTCATTCTTATCAACAACCATCAGGTTTTCCTTTTTTAAGTAATCAATATTTTGCTGAATTTTCGGAAGCATTTCTTTAAAAATTATACTATAGGGGACTGTCCATTGCGGATAGGTGATAAAATTGGAGATCTGGCTCGTTAACAAGGGCGTTCGCGTTTTCGGATCACCGACTATTATTCGTGATTCAAAAGCAACTGTATCATCATCATAAGCCTGTAACATAAAAGATGGAAGATTGACCCATATATACGTGTGCGGCAGTGAATCGGGTAATAATTTATAGCGGTCAAGGTTAACAGCAATTCTTTTAAATTTTACAATGTCTGAATTGTTGAGCTCATCAACCACATTTTCAGAAATATGCCCTGTAATTTTTAGGCCTCGCTTTTTCTGAAACTTTTTGATAGCGGTTATGAATTGTGTCGTGTCCATTGCTATTGAATCGGAGGCAATCGTTCCTGTTTCAAATAATCTTTTTTCAAGCTGATTAAAAAAAACTATTGAATCCTTATACGGATACAAAAGATAAGTGTATGGCTTAAATTTAGCCGATGCGA
>DATGFZ010000468.1:0-4848 GCA_035308805.1 Puia sp.
GATTAACATTAGATTTAAACCAACGGGTATAACGACAGCAAAGAATGAATATTTTTTAGGCGCCCTGTTATTGTTGGCAGTTGCCGGGTTTGTTTTTTTGCGATCTGTTAAACCCAGAAAGGACTTAACCGTTAATCAGCCTGCAGGTATGTTTACTTTGGGTTCGCTGTCGTTCGACGCGGAGACTCGTAAACTCATGATACATGGAAAGACCACAGGATTGACCAGAACGGAAACCCGTGTACTACGCGTTTTCGCGTTGTCTCCTAACGAGACTATCGAGCGGAACCGGCTGCAAAAAGAGATATGGGAGGATGAGGGTGTTATAGTAGGCCGTAGCCTTGATATGTTTATATCAAAACTTAGAAAAAAACTTGAAATTGATCCTGACATTAAGATAGTAGTAATACGCGGCAAAGGATATAAGCTGGAAATTAACTCTTAAGAGCACCTTCCAGCTTCGAATCCATGAGCGGACTTACCTTTTTTGGCGGTAAACTGGCTCAATAATAAAAGATCATTAAGCGGGGAGTGCAGACCGTACAAACATCCAACTTCCCTCATTTATTTTATATGTTATATTCCTTTCTTAGTGCTTCGAGCAATTCGGAATTTGACTTTATATATCCTCAATAAATTGTAAGCCTTGTGGTACGCATCAAGAACAAATAATAAGAAGCAATATTCTCCGCTTCTTTCCTATTAAACTCTCCGGGATTTGACATGACGCCTTTTATGATTCAGGTCGGAATGATGATGGGCTTCCATATTTCACTTAATAGTTTTCGGTTTTTTTTATTCATCTATTCCAAATCGTATTGTTTTATCAATTCAATCAGCCGCGTCGCCTGGTCAAGCAATTCCTCTGCCCTTTTCGCTTCTATGCGGTTGGCATTTTTCATGTATTGCGTCTCAACAATATAATCATTTATCAAACCTGCATCTGCATTAAACAATGAAGGGTTGTTAACAGGTCTGTTTATTGTATTATTTCTCAGCATATCGTTAAACACTTTTCCGTTAAATATTTTATCGGCGCGAAGTCTGCACTCTGCCCGTATTTGTATTTCATCTGTTTGGTCGAACAAAAACCCTCTCATTTTTTGATCGTATGCCATAATACCATCGGAAACTTTCAGATCTCGAATCAGACGCAAGCTTCCCGAACTTTTTAATTGTTGTATCGTTCTGTCGTTGGGGAATATATTTAGCGGCGGTGAAATACTTCGTGCAAAAAAATAAATCGTGTTCCCATTTTCTTTCATCGATGGAGAGCTTAAAAAATTGATCAGCGAGTCGATCATTTCAATCCGTTGATGCCGCAGCCGTACGTTGGATGAAAGCGAAAAGGTATCCGATTTTAAATCTTCAATCATTAACTTCATGTATTCCTTTTCTCTGCTACGATCAGTAAAGTCTTCTCGGATCTGTTCCGCGAAAAAACCCATCGTAACAGCTAAGAATATCATTAAGAATTCAAGAAAATATTCTTTGAACTTTTTTCTAGTTTGATGCAGGTCGGGGTGATGATGGACTTCCATATTTTATTTTCTGGGTTTACAGGTTTCAGTTACGAGTTGTTTAAACCCGATTTGCTATCGGTCTGTTATGCCTTTCCACTTGCTACTTTTCTTTTTTAATCCCGTATTCACTTCGCAATGCTTCCAGTAATTCATGATTCTTAACCATGTAATCCTGATAATGTATCTGTCTGGTTGCTCGGAGAATTATTAAATAATATGCTACAATCCCCTCTGCGTCCTGTCTTTTAAAATCCTGTATGTTTTTAATGACTGGCTTGACTGATGAATGATAATCATATTGTTTTAATGCCTGCAAAAAGCTAAGCTGACCATTTTTTGTGTAAGCATCCATCCATTTAAAGTCATAATGTTTTAAAACAAATGGTCTTACAAACTCTTCAATAAAGCGATATTCCTGTCCATTCCTATCCCTGGTATTTGATATGGCCACATTTATATGGCTTACACAATTTTGCAAATGAATGTTTTTAAAATAGCGGAGTGCCCCCGAGTTGCGCAATTGGCTTAGCTCTCCATCATTGGGTTCAAAAATAATACTGGTCGTCAAAACCCCCGTCCACGCAAAGCTAGGATAAAATTTTTCAGACAGATCCGTAAGACTACTATCCAAAATATAGTTCCTGAAGTAATCCATCTGACTTTCTTTTTCCAATCGCATATTTATTTTATTCTGCATGTTGATCGAATCAGCATACACTTCGGTATAAAGGCTTTCTGCCAGTTCTTTTGCTTTGGAATCTTCAGAGATGCTTTCTCTGACCGTTTCTGCAAAAAAGCCCATTGTCACAGCCAGGAATATCATTAAGAATTCCAAAAAATATTCTTTGAAGGTTTTCTTTTCTACTTGTGGATGATGATGTACTTCCATATTAGCAATTTCAGTTTTGGCTTAAGTTGTGTGACTAGAACTATCTCAAAACCAACTATTGATTTAGTGATTCTAATTTGTTAATTTCTTTGCTTCTTGTATAAAAAACTCTTTATTCAACCTCCCGTTAATCATCTTGGAAATTGTATTCTTTATTAATATCAGCGATCAATTGACTGGCAGCATTTTTACATACCATCAACCAAAAATTATATCGCTTTATGTTTATTTCAAACTGAGATTCATCATTATACAATTTTTCCAACTGCTTTTTGTCCGTATCCATTAACGGAAATGGCGGGTCACTCTTCAACATTTTCGAAAAATCAAAATTCGGGTGAGATGTGGTAGCGTCGATGTTGTCATATGATGTTACATATTGGTCAAGGTTAAGCAAGCTGAAAATCTCACTTTCCGATTTTAGTACATTACTATTATCAGGCAGGTTTGTATTTGCAGCTACTATTTTCCGTTCATAATAATCCGAAAGGTCGTAGACGATTTTTTTATTTTTAACCAATCTTAAATAACCTGAATTTTTTAACTCAGCAATTGCAGATGTATTGAACGCAGCATGGTTATGACGGCTTCCGTACAGGAAGTTGAAATAATACAACAAATTGGTTTCTAATTTTCCGTGTATGGCTATTTTTAGTTCTGCTCTGAAGGAATCTAACCCTGCAATGCCCGAAACATTTTGATTCTTATTACATCGAATAATATCAAATTTCAAATTACTTGTAATTTCTTTCATATATTCCTTCACTTTGGTCTTATCGCTCACATACTCACGAATATTTTCTGCAAAAAAACCAAGTGTCACCGCAAGAAAAATCATTAAGAATTCTAAAAAATATTCTTTGAATTTTTTTCTTTTGCGATGAACGTCAGGATGATGATGTACTTCCATAACTAAATTTAAAGGTTTTTGTTTCTTATGAACCTATTGGCAAATGAACCACAAATTCAGTAAACTCTCCTTCTTTCGATTCCACCTTTATTTCTCCGCCATGTGCCTTTGCAATATCGTAACTCAGGCTCAATCCCAAGCCAGTTCCCTGACCTGTGGGCTTGGTGGTAAAAAAAGGTTGGAAGATTTTATCAACTACTTTTTGAGGGATGCCGTTTCCATTATCGCGAACTCTTATTTCCACTTTATCATTGATCTTCCTTGTGGTCACCGAAAGTGTTGGCTCATAACTATCAACAGGCAGTTTGTTCTTTTCACTGACAGCATAAAAAGCATTATTATATAAATTCAAAAACACTCTTGCGATATCCTGCGGATTGATATTGATTTTGCCGATTGATTTATCAAAATCAGTATTTATACGGGCGTTGAAATTTTTGTCTTTTGCCCTTAAACCGTGATAGCTTAGCCTCAAATATTCATCTGCCAATGCGTTAATGTCTGTTGGCTCCGTTGTTCCTGTATTAGAACGTGAATGTTGCAACATGCCTTTTACAATTGCATCAGCCCGCTTGCCGTGATGATTTATTTTTTCTTCGTTGCTTATTATATTATTTATAATGTCATTTTCTAAACTCGTATCTCTTTCAGCTTCAGGCTTTACCCGCTCTGCTTGTAATTCTTCAAGCAGTTCTTTATTTACTTCTGAAAAATTATTCATAAAATTCAAGGGATTTTGTATCTCGTGCGCAATGCCGGCAGTTAGCTCGCCAAGGCTTGCCATTTTTTCACTTTGCACCAGTTGCGACTGGGTTGACTTTAGTTCTTCTAATGATTTTTGCAACTGGTTTGTGCGGTGCTTTACTTTTTCTTCGAGCATTTTGTTTTCCCGGATGAGCATACGAGAGCGGTAGTTAATTAAACTCCATGTGATGACGATTAGCAATAAAGCAAATAGAGAAATAGCCCACCAGGTTTCCCACCAAGGCGGAGAAATAATAATGGAAAGTGCTTTCTCTGCCCATACGCCATTAGGATTCACAGCTCTTATTCTTAAAATATAATGACCCACAGGCAGGCTGAAAAAATAGGCTTTTTGCGCAGCGCTTGCATCATGCCATACATTATCATAATTCTCGAGCATGTACAGGTATCTTTCTTCACCAGGTGTTTGAAAATGTATGGATGAGAAACTGATCGTAAAAGAATTTTGATCATGCGCAAGAGTTATCCTGTCTGTTTTTTCCATCCGGTTTACCAGAATATTTGCTTCGTTCCGCATTACTTCCTTTCCGCCAATCTGAAAGCCGGTGATGTTTATGATTGGCGGATATTCAAACTCTTCAATATCGCGCGGGAAAAAATGATAATAGCCCAACTGGTCTCCAATCAAAAATTCTCCATCCTTTGTTTTATAATTATCTGCATTGGCAAAAGTATTTTCATGAACACCATTTTCCGCCCCGAATACCCTCACTTCTTTTCTGTCTTTATCTATTTTAAAAATATTGTTCACTGCACTGATC
>DATGFZ010000469.1:0-4449 GCA_035308805.1 Puia sp.
AGGAAAAGATGGGAAACGAACCATAGCATTTTCAGATTTTCACAGCTTGCCGGGCGAGCATCCTCATATTGAAAATACGCTGGCGCCGGCAGACTTGATTATTGCTGCAGAGATTCCCGCCCTTGGCTTTGCTGCAAACTCCACCTATGTAAAAGTGCGGGACCGTTCATCTTTTGATTTTGCTTTGGCGTCTGCAGCTGTCGCGCTCGATGTACAGGCAGGCAGCGTAAAGTATGCGCGCATCGCCCTGGGCGGCGTAGGTACAAAGCCATGGCGCGCGCTGGCAGCAGAGCAGGCCCTGATCGACAAGCCGGCAACCATGAGTCATTTTGAATTGGCAGCGGATGAAGAACTAAAAAATGCGAAAACAACTTTATATAATTCTTTCAAAAAAGAACTGGCAAAGCGCACCCTCATCAGCGCACTGCAAAAAACAGGAGGTATGGTATGAGTGCAATAGTCGGGCAGCCCGTCGATCGTAAGGACGGAAGATTGAAAGTTACCGGCGCCGCGCCCTATGCGGCGGAATTTTTCCAGGCAGGTCTTGTCTATGGCGTTCCGGTTCAAAGCACGATCACCCTGGGACATATCAATAACATTGATTCCTCTGAAGCAAAAAAAATCAAAGGCGTGATTGATATCCTGACCTACAAAAATGCGATGAGTCTCCATCAGACTGCGGGCGGGGATCCCAACAGCGGAAAATTTTCAGAGAAAGATCTCCTGCCCCTGCAAAGCGAAAGGATTTATTACAATGGTCAGCATATTGCTGTTGTCATCGCGGAAACTTTTGAGATCGCAGAACATGCGGCTGCCTTGCTGCGCATTGATTACAACGAAGAAAAGCCCGTTATTGACATCGCCCAGAGCGAAGCCAAAGTATACAGGCCCCAACAAGGATTAGGGGGCGGAAGCCCACAGTTAAAACGCGGTGAGGCCGATGACGGATTGGACAGGGCCGGAGTTAAATTTGAACAAACCTATACTACTCCCGTCTATCACCATAATCCCATGGAACCCCACAGCACCTGCGCTTACTGGGATGGTGATTCGCTGACCGTTTACGATGCGACGCAGGGCGTTTTTGGGGTGCAAAATTTATTGGCTAACGGCATGGGTATCCCAAAAGAAAAAGTACGCGTGATCTCGCCGTTTATCGGCGGTGGTTTCGGTTCAAAAGGGTTTACCTGGGCCAACACTTTCCTTGCTCCCATGGCCGCAAAACTCGTAAATCGCCCTGTAAAGATTGTCCTGTCCCGCTCTTTTCAGATGTTTACCTGCGCAGGGAGGAGAAGCAGCACGATCCAAAAAATTAGTCTGGGAGCAGACTCCGGCGGAAAGATTTCTTCCGGCAAACATGAAACTACCTCTGAAACCTCATTCGTGGATGAATTTGTGGAACAGGCCGGCATTGCCACCCGCATACTCTATGATTTGGCAAACCTCGACATCATTCAAAACCTGGTGCGATTGCATCGCGGTACCCCATGTCCCACGCGGGCGCCGGGAGAAGCGCCGGGAACCTATGCCTTTGAAGTGGCGATGGATGAACTGGCAGAAAAATTAAATATTGACCCGCTGCAGCTCAGGTTGATCAATTATGCGGAAAAAAACCCTTTTGACGGGAAAGAGTTTTCCGGAAAAAATTTGAAATGGTGTTACCAGCAAGGAGCTGCGTCCATCGGGTGGAAAGATCGGAGCAGCAAGCCTGGGGCTGTCAAAGAAGGTAAATATTTGATCGGCTACGGAATGGCGACCGCCACGTATCCCGCTAACAGGAGCAAGGCCTCCGTTAAATTAAAATTGTATGCCGACGGGCATGCGGTTGCTGCCTGTTGCACCCAGGACATCGGAACGGGGACATACACGATCATGGCACAGATCATGGCAGACATATTGGGGCTGCCGATGGATAAGGTGGAAATGAAATTGGGCGATTCCCTTTTTCCGCAGGGACCCAATTCCGGCGGCTCCCAGACCATGGCAACGACAGCGCCCGCTGTCCGCGCTGCAGCCCTGCAGGCAAAGAGCAGGACCATACAGCTGGCTATCGCCGATAAAAGATCTCCTTTTTATCAGCAGCAGGAAGCAGACATCATCGCTGCCGACGGGAAATTGTATGTACAACATGACCAGGCCAGGCAGGAAACGTACTCGCAGATCTTATCCCGCAATAAAATGGAATGGATCGACGCCGATGCGACAACGGATGTGACACTAAAGGACGGGCAAAAAGGCCCCGAAAATGATCAGGCAAAAAAACCGGCGGAAAACCCTTTTGCCAAACAGGATGAAAAAATGGACAGGGAAAAATATGCCTTTCATTCATTCGGCGCGCATTTTGTAAAAGTGAGAGTGGATTCACTAACGGGCATGGTTAAGGTAGAAAAAATTTCAAGTGCGATGGACGTCGGGAAAATACTCAATGAGAAAACAGCAAAAAGCCAGATCATGGGGGGCGCTATTTTTGGAATTGGGATGGCGCTGATGGAAGGAAGTGTTTATGATCCGCAGACCGGAAGGATTGTGACCAAGGATCTCGCCGATTACCACGTGCCCGTACATGCAGATATTCCTGCGTTTGACGTGCAGTTCACCGATATGCCGGACTATAACATCAGCCTGGTGGGATCAAGGGGCGCCGGTGAAATCGGGATTACCGGCATCACCGCTGCCATTGCCAATGCCGTCTATAATGCTACCGGTAAACGCGTTCGCGACCTCCCGATGACGCCGGATAAATTGTTGGCTTAGTATTTAGTGTCATTGTCTAACGCTTATGTATAGTCGAAGTTCGTTTTCCGGTATTGTGTTAAGAAATGGATAACCGACAGTCCCCCGGACGAGGTTTCCTGCATGTCCGAGGAGCCCCACCGAATAAACAAGAAAGAACGGGGTATCAGGCGGCTTTTCCCGCGGGCATGGAAAAGATTGCCGTCATCGCACCTGGTTCTTCACTCTGAAGACAAATATGGCCATTTAATTTCTGCGCAGCCTGGGTAATGCTGTGCAGGCTGTTCATTAACTGGTTATATACAAACATCCCGTTATTGCTGATGCGGATAAATATATTGTGTTGTTCCTCGGAGGCCTCAACACGGATACAACAATTGGAGGTGCTGTATACCGCATTGCTTAATAAGCTGCCTATAACAAAAGCCAAAATATTTTGATCAGCAGCAACGCGGAGATTTTTATCTGCCTCGTTAATGATGATCGTTTTCTTCTGGATGGAAAGAGGCAGAAGTCCTGTCTGCAGGTTTTTTACGATCTCGTAAAGCGATTTTGGTTTGCGGTACATTGAATTGGTGGTACTTTGGAGATGTCTTTTGGTTTGGGTTCTCATAAAATTCTTTTTTGATGGTGATTAGATGGATTTACAGGTGGTGTGGAAGTAAGCACAGGTTTTTTGGATATTGGATTTTACTATTGGTCTGCTTATGACCATACAAAGTTGTTGCTAAAGAAGGCTCCAAAAAATAGTAGCGCTTATCATTTGATTGTAGCATAAAAAAAAGAAATGAGTAGTAATGGTACTACAAAGGCAGCGATCCTTAGAATCGTTTCTGACCGTCTAAATATTGAGATGAAGCGTCATCCACCGGTATAATACAGGTTATTCATGACCGTTATACCGGTCACCGGCCGGGGATTGGTTTCGTCCGTGGCTTATGGGCTGACATTGTGCGATGTTCCTGCCGGCACAGCCCATCGCTCCAGGATCCTCATCAGCTCTCCGAACTCTACCGGCTTGCAGAGATAATCATCCATTCCCGAGGCTATGCATTTTTCTTTGTCTCCCTGCATGGCGTTAGCAGTCATGGCAATGATGACCGGTTGGGAAGCAAGGCAAAGACGGATCATCCGGGTCGCTTCAAGCCCGTCCATTTCCGGCATTTGAACATCCATAAGGATGAGGTCATAATGGTTGGAGCTGACTATTTCCAGCACCTCTTTTCCATTGGCGGCAATGTGGGGCAGGTATCCCAGTTTGTTCAGTATGGTCATTTCGAGTTGCTGGTTAAAGGGGTCGTCCTCTGCGATCAGTATGCGCAAGGGAAATTCAGCAGCAAAGTCATCCCTCAGCGTGCGATGGAGTTGATTGTCATCGGGGATATTTTTCTTGTCGGCACTCAACAGGCGGCTGATGGATTTACCCAGCAAATGTTTTTTTATGGGCTTGGATATGATTGCGTCAAACAGGTGCTCCTGTTTTTTGTATTGTTCATTTCCTGCCGGTGCGAGCAACATTACCGGAATGCCTGGCCATTTGGCATGAATGGATTCAGCGAATTCAAATCCATCCATCCCCCCCATCTGAACACCGGTGATGACAAGACTGGGGCTCTCTTCACCGCCCAGGATATTCAATGCTTGCGCACCCGAACTGGCTGACACAGCAGTAAGCCCCCAATCTTCCAGATTATTTTTCACAATGGCCAAACAGCC
>DATGFZ010000470.1:0-3887 GCA_035308805.1 Puia sp.
ACCCCAATCTTTTTCATCGCGTAAAATCTGCCCCAGGTTTAATTTTTCAGTCGAAACCGTAGCCTTATAAATAATATTTTTCACATCGCGGATATTCTTCGCGCTTCCTTTGACAGTTACCGATCCTGAGGAGCTGACAAACGCCAGATCAGTGGACAGGTCATCCATGCTGCCTTTAATGTTTCCTTTTAGGGATAACCTGTCGGGAACAGTGAAATTTGAAGGAATAGTATTCGGAGGAAATATTATTGCCAGATCCTTTTTTGATGTGCTGATGTTTGCCATGACAAGGTCCGCAAAGATATTCTTTGATTCAGGCAATCCCTTGATCAAACCATGAAGGTCAATTTGCGAATTTTCAAATCCGGCGCATTTTAACTGGTAAATATTTAGATTGGCGAGGTTTCCGGTCATTTTTGTGCTGAACCTGAGAATCATTGCCGGGTTGCGAAATGCAGTTTGGCTATTTAGATCTGGAACAAACGTCAAAATATCTTTTACCTGCAGTTTGCTGTCCGGCATATCCACATTTAGCAATAATGATGACGGGTTCTTTTTTGCAATATCGAGAGACGGGTAATTCAAAATTGCATTGCCGCGCAAAAGACTGCCATTTGTTCTCAGGTATATATTTTTTACAAAAGCTTGTTTGTTCGAGAAGAGAAACTTTCCTGCCAATTGTATCAATTCGAAATGGTTTTGTTCTTTCAATGTGCCCTTTGTTATTTCTGCCGCGATTGTGTCGTCGCTGTAGACAAGGTTGTCTGCATGTAAAATCAAGTTCTCAAGTTTAATGTGCGAATAATCCATCCCCATTTTTTTTCGTGGATCATTGTTGTTGTCAAAAACAATACGATCATCATCAAGTTTAAACTGCTTTACGCTGACCCTCCAGGAAGTGGAGTCAGCTGATTTTGCCTGCTTGTCATCAGGAGCCTTTTTTGATGATCGAAGGATCTTACCCAATTCAAGGGCAATATCTGTTTTTGCTAATTCCATTTTATCCAGAATGATCTTCTTGTTCAACATATCCAAATTCTTCACCCTTATAGCCAGATTATTCAGGTTAACTTCTGCACCTAATGCTGATTGTTTGTCGTAATAATTTAATTGTATATCAGAGAATGAAATTGCATTCAATTCAAAAGAAGGAAAACCATCCTGATGGTGATCGGCCTTTTTCGTTTCAGTATTTACGAGTGGTGCGCGCTGATCAATACTTCCACGGACGGTTGAAAGAACCATTGAAGGAACAGAAAAGCTTTGATGTGCCAGATCAAACTTATCTATGTTTACAGCGAAATGATTAAGAAAAATGGAATCATCATTTCCTGAAACAACATCATTGTAAACAATGTCAATTCTGTCAAGCCTGATGGCATGAACGGAAATTTGGGAAGGAGATGAATCTTTACTCTTTGAATCATTTTTCGGGGCTGAAGTAAATGCATCAACAATAAACTGAAAATTAAAAACGGTATCTGGCAAAAGCCTTTTTACTTTAATTGTACTATTTTCCAAATTGAATGTGTTGATCTCAATATTGCCGTGAAGCAATTTGAACATACTGATATTCACGGATAATTTTCCTGCAGAAAAAAGCGTATCCTTTTTTTGATCTTCCAGGTAAATTTCATTTATTACGACATTCTTTGGAAACGTGATGTAAATCTTTCCTACGCTGACATTGGTATGCAATTTAGATTTGAGATAGGAAACAGCTTCGCTCTTTATATAATTTTGAACAGGAGAGGTTTGAATTAGCAATCCAATGGCAATAATTAATGCAAAAAACGCACAAACCACAATCAGCAAGATTTTGATGATCCGCTTGTAAAATGGTTTTTTTATTTTCGGTTTACCATAACTCATCGGTAAATTATGATTGAATTATTTTTTTGACGGTTCCGCTTTGGTTTGAATTGAATCCTGGGTTTTCTTTGCGTTCGTCACAGAATCTTTAATCCTTTGTTTTTCTTTTTTCTTAAAAAATCCTCTCAGCAAGAAGTTATGTTTTGCCGCTTCCATGTTGTCATTGAATTTATCTGCGCTTACTTTTATCGTTTTCACTGTTTCATTTGCGGACGAAACGGTGGACTGCAACCTTTTAGCCAGCGTATCATTCTTCAACAACATTCCAATGGAACCGTGTCCACTGTTTATTTTTCCCATGATTTCAGCAAGGCTTCCCGTGATCGACTCAGCATTATCAGCAATGTGCGCAAATTTTGCAACGACTTTGTCCATATCCACCGGTTCTGCTGATTTTATCCTCGCGCCTTCTTGTAACAACTGGGTGCTGTCGCTACCGGGAGAAATTTGAACAAGTTTATCACCCATCAATCCGTCAGTACTGATGCTTGCCAGGGCATCAGTTTTTAAATATGGTCTTACTTTTGATTCCAGCCTAAGGTCAACTTCTATGGTGGTGTCATTTTTTATAACGATATTATCAACTATTCCCACATTGATTCCGCCAAAGCGCACATAATTGCCAACGATCAATCCGTTTACATTTCTGAAATTGGTACTCATTATAAAATTTTTGCTGAATAATTTTTGTTGCTTACCAATAAGCACGATGATCACAAGCAAAACGAATAAACTCGCAATAATAAATGCTCCTGTTTTTATTTTTTCCGGCGTAGTTGTTTTCATCATTGTTATTTTTTGAAAGTCGTATTTAATCTGCCACCGCTCCATTTGGCATTGCTGAATAAGAACCTGTCCGCTGGCGGGTGGGGCCAACAGCATTTCTATCCTGAGGTGGATAAGTTATTGCCGTATTCGGTAAGTTCATGCATTTCATGGCAGCTGATTAAAAAATGATTTGACAAGATTGTCTTTCGATTTTTCCAATTGATCATAAGTCCCTTCTGCGATACATTCTCCTTCGTGAATTACAACAATTCTCGTTGAAGTTATCCGCGCACAATCCATATCATGCGTTATGATGATGGAAGAAGTCTTATATTTTTTTTTGATGTCCATGATCAGATCGCTGATTTCGCGGGAAGTAATCGGGTCTAATCCGGTTGTCGGTTCATCATACAAAATGATCTTTGGTTTTACGATGAGTGTGCGTGCAAGCCCGACGCGCTTGCGCATGCCGCCGGAAAGATCAGATGGCAATTTATCAATAGCATCAAGCAATCCAACACTTTCGAGAACCTCGTGAATTCTATTATCTATTTCTTCATCGTTTTTTAAATTGAGAACCCGCGTTAATGGAAAAGCAAGATTTTCTTTCACGGTCATTGAATCATACAATGCCGCACTTTGAAACAGAAATCCTGTTTTACTTCGCATCTCTTTTAGCTGCTCGCTGTTCATATTTTTTACTTCTTCCCCAAAAATTTTGACAGAGCCCTCATCTTGCTGCAATAACCCAATTATGCATTTAATGGTAACCGATTTTCCTTCACCCGATTTTCCAAGTACCACAACATTTTCATCCTCACATACGGAAAAGGTGATGTTCTTTAAAATTTCAACGGCTCCAAATTTTTTTTTCAATCCCTGTATTTCAATAACTTTTTCCATCTTTTAATTATATACAAATGAGCTGGTTATTTGTACAGCGATTGCATCAATAATAATTATCCAAACAGATGATGTAACAACCGCGGAATTTGCCGCCACTCCAACGCTTTCTGTTCCCCGGTTTGAATGATAGCCTTTGAAACAGCCGATATAACCGATAACAAATCCAAAAAAAATTGTTTTGACTACTGCCGGAAAAAGATCAGAAAAAGCAAGCGATGCAATCGCTTTTCTGAAATATAGCGGAAAGCTCATATCTCCTGAAATACTCGTGCCAATATAACCTCCCAAAAGCGCAAGGGCATCAGCCAATGAAGTCAACAGCGGAATCATAAGCAGGCAGG
>DATGFZ010000471.1:0-3069 GCA_035308805.1 Puia sp.
CTGGGTAAAAAAAAAAGACCGGAATAAATTTATGGTCTAAATTAATTTTTGTGAGAAAAAAACTTATTGAAACTGCGGTCTTACTGCTAATCATGTTATCTGGTCTGGCACAGTCTCCATCCGGAAAAAGAAACGGTCCGCCGCCAGCTATTGGTCGTGCATTTGGAAAAGTAACTGATTCTGCCGGCACCACTATTCAGGCGACAGCGATTGTTTTAAAACAGGTTAATGACTCCCTTACGCAGAAAAAGAAATTGATTTTATTAAAAGCCGTGGATACAAAGGCCAGCGGGGAATTTAATTTTGAGGATATTCCTATTGTCACTCAACTCGTTTTGCGCCTATCAGCAGCAGGATACAAAAGCAAAGATGTTCCATTTATGATCATTCCATCGAGTGCAGGACCCGCTGGCTCAGGCAACCCATCGCAGGGGAATATGCCTTCTTTTGAAAAGGATCTTGGATCAATAGTACTGGAGCAGGTAGTCAAAGAGATGAATACAGTAACTGTTACCGCGCAGGCGCCGGCTATGAAACTCGAATTAGACAAAAAAGTATTCAATGTGGAAAGAAATATCGTGAGTGCCGGCGGAACGGCGTTGGATATCATGCGTAGCGTGCCTTCGGTGAATGTCGATATCGATGGAAATGTTACTTTAAGAGGGAACACCCCTACCATTTATGTGGATGGCAGACCCACCACCCTGACGCTTGATGAAATTCCTGCTGATGCGATCCAAAGTGTAGAAGTAATGACCAATCCTTCGGCAAAATATGATGCATCAGCTACGGGTGGTATTTTAAATATTATTCTGAAAAAGAATCGCAAGGAAGGCTACAATGGAAATGTTTCTGCAGGGATTGATTCACACGGTGCTCCAAATGGACTGGCAAGCTTCAACCTGAGGCAGAATAAAGTGAATTTTACCGGAACTTTTTTGATCAATGAGAACAAGTCACGCACCACCGGAAATACAAACAGGCTGACTACGCTTTCCAGCGATACTTCAACCAAATTACTGGAAAATGACCTTACAAAAAATGGAGGAGGTTTTTTGTTTGGGCAGGTGGGGGCAGATTATTTTATGAATAACCGGACCACCATCTCCGCTTCCTATATCCGGGTGCATGGTTCCATCAAACCCACTGAAACTTCACAGTTACAAAGCGACAGCATTTTTAATGGATTTGCTGGTCAATCTTTTTACAGTACTCGTTATTCAAATTCTAACCTGGCTGTTGATGTGAATGGCGTAAACGCGGGATTGAAACACAATTTTACCAAGGACGGGGAGGCTTTGACCGCTGATGGTTCTTTCTTTGGCGCCAATGCCACGAGTGTGGCAAACTACCTGACTGACTATTATGAAAACCTTCCCGGAAGCGCTATCTATTCCACAACCAGGCAGCAAACCATTGCAGCTGCGGATCCCCGCTTCCTGACCATCCAGAGTGATTATACTGACCCGATCGGTGCCAAATCCAAGTTAGAGGCTGGTGTACGCATAAGCATCAACAAATTGACTGACGATAACAATACCTATTCGCCGAACAAAATTGGGAGCTATGTCCAGGATTCGCTTGCCGCCAGCAATTACACCAGCACAAGCAACGCCTATGGTGCTTATGCGAATTTCTCAGATGCGATAAGAGACTTTGGCTACCAGGTGGGACTGCGTGCGGAGAGTTCAAATTATAGCGGCCAGTTGATTTCCACCAACCAGCATTTTAGCAATAAATATCCGTTGAGCCTTTTCCCATCTCTTTTCTTGAGTCAGAAGTTTGGAAAAACGGACGAATTGCAATTCAGCGTTACCCGGAAGATCACAAGACCAAATTTTTTCCAGTTGATTCCTTATACAAATTACGCTGACACATTGAACATCACCCGGGGCAACCCGGCGCTCCTGCCACAGTTCACGGAAAACCTCGAAATGTCGTATCTGAAAACATTCAAACATGCCAATACTTTGTTGATCTCTGTCTATTATAATTATACCTCCAACCTGATCACTCATTACCAGGATACTGGCATTAACCCCATCGGAGAACGGGTGCTCATTAACACCTATGAAAATGCCAGCGACAGCTACAATTATGGTGGAGAAATAACCACCACGGATAATATCACCAGGTGGTGGGACCTCTCCTTGAACTTCAACATTTACAATTCAAGAATCAATACAAGCAACCTGGATCAGCCTTCCCAGCCCTCGCTGTGGAGTTACTTCGGGAAATTCAACAACAACTTTAAGCTCCCTGGGAATTTCACTGTGCAATTGACCGTCATTTACCAGTCAAAAACAAACCTGCCCGTAAATACCGGTGGACAGTCATTTGGTCCGCAGATTTCGACTACGCAGAGTGCATCCCAGGGATACATCAAATCTTTTTATGGGATGGATATGGCTGTTAAAAAGACCTTTTTGAAAAATAACGCGGCCTCTGTTACTTTGAGTTTTTCAGATATTCTAAGGACGAGGTGGTCAGATCAGTTTAGTCAGAGTCCTTTCTTCAGTCAGGAATTTGACCGGATCAAGGATCCTCAACTGGTGAGGGTGGTTTTTGCCTGGCATTTCGGAAAAATGGACATGTCCATTTTCAAAAGAAAGAATATGCACACACAGGGGATGGGTGACGCAGGTCAGAGTCTGCAACAGTAACATCCTGAAGAAATAATATTTTCTTTGTCAGTCTGCGGCAAATCCGGCTTTGATATCTGCCGGTGGGTAATGTTTTTTTCTGGCGGGACCGGAACATTTTTATTTAATTTTCTATCCTAACTTCCGGGCATGAAGTTGGTTGATGTCATACTCTATATCGGGACATTTGTTTTTGCTCTTACCGGGGCACTAAAGGCGCGCACGCACCAGATGGATGTTTTTGGTGCGACCGTTCTTGCTTTTGTCACTGCTTACGGCGGGGGAACAATTCGTGACATACTTATCGGCGTTAGACCGGTAAACTGGATGGGAGACTATTTTGCATTGTCTCTGGTACTCGCGGCGGTGATGATCATTGCCATGGTCAATAAAAATATAAAACGTTTCAGGATTATTATTTTTGTTA
>DATGFZ010000472.1:0-3424 GCA_035308805.1 Puia sp.
TTACAGGTAGTTTCATCAAACTCACTTTCGTATTTTGCAACAAATCATATTCATGCCGGAGTCGAGACACTGAATCTTTATATTTAGAATTTGCCAGCAAATCCAACTGGGACTGGTTAAAAAATACAGGTTCTTTGGTAAATTGATAAAAGGCAAAAACCATTACCCCAAGAAGCAATATCAAAAACTGCATCGGGATCTTCACCAGCCCGTTTAACAATAAACCGAGTCGGCTTTCTGTAACCGATTTCGCAGTAAGGTACCTTCCCACCTGCGATTGATCCGTTCCGAAATATGACAACGCAAGAAAAAACCCGCCGATCACTCCACTCATTATGTTGTATTGATCACTCCAGTTAAAATGACGGTCATGAACTCCTGTTGTAATAATATTCAGCTTGCCTGCTTTACCGCCGATGTGCAGGACTTCGCTCAAGCCGACATTCGCCGGCAGCAAATGAATAACCATATATCCTGCGGCAATCATTCCACTAAATATAATTGCGAGTTGTATTTTTTGGGTATGGGCAACCGCTTTCGCCCCGCCGGTCACGGTATAAATGATAAGCAGCCCACCCATAAAAATATTCGTCGAGAAAATATTCCATCCAAACAAAGAAGATAAAATAATTGCTGGTGCTGAAATACTGATGCCGGTCGATAGTCCGCGTTGCAATAAAAATAAAAAAGAAGTGAGTGTTCTTGTTTTCAGATCAAATCTCTTTTCCAAAAATTCATACGCGGTGTAAATTTTCATCCTATGAAAAACGGGGACGAACGTGATGCATAAGATGACCATTGCAATGGGTAATCCAAAATAATATTGAACGAAGCGCATGCCATCTGTATATGCTTGTCCCGGCGCTGACAAAAATGTTACGGCGCTAGCCTGCGTACCCATAATGCTCAGCAGGATCATATACCACGGAACGCTGTTATTACACAAAAAATAGCCGTCCAGGTTTTTTGTTGCGCTGCTTTTGTAAAGTCCATAAGCAATAATGGCAAACAGCGTTGTAACCAGCACTATCCAGTCGACGGAGCTCATGAAAAATGTTTGGTAAGAAAATTAAAGAAGGCAATGAGTAAAATTAAAAACCCGATTACCAGTGTATACCAGTAACTCCATTTAGGAAACAAAGGCACCCGTCCTTCATCGTTAATATCGTCTTGCATCAATCTGTGATTTTTCTGGTTTACGAGTTATGTTTGAGATTTAGCATCCACCAAATTCATGTATAATATTTTCCAAACATATTTTCCAATCCTCACAATCTTATACTAGTTATTATTTCTTCGACCGGAAATCATCAGCGCAATAAACAATCCAAATCCAAGCCCTATAAGCAACCCAACGGTAACTTGTTTAATAAACTTCCCAATAACTAATCCAAGTATAATCGCAACAACCAAGGCAACTTCCCTTCTGTTCATCTTTCAAATTAAAAAGTAAATAATTATTTTAAAACAATCCTGTAATGACCGATTTAACAATCGATCCATGATCATCACATAGGAACAAAAAATCTAAAATCCTCTTTTTCTATTTAGTGCGATGATATTTGCAAATAATCTGTACGCTCCAGGGACTCCTGCAGGCAACTCGCGGAAGAAAACCAGTCCAGTATATACAAATTTCCCTTTTCCATAATCAGCAATGATCAGACTCCCTTTTTGCTCGGGTTCCCCCGGATCATTCATTCCCAATACGCTTTGAAAATTCACGTCAATACTTCCGGCAAAATAGTTTCCGCGTTCCTGGACCCATCCTTCAAAATCTTTTTCTGTGATTTTATTCGGATAATTCAGCACCGCATGATCCGGGATTAGAAAATTAACTTTTGCATCTTCATCCGTAACACGAGTATTGGTAATGGAAAAATGATACGGACTTATTTTCCCGTTATCAGTACCTATCCTGTTGCTTCGATTGTACTGGACAATAAAGTTTCCGCCTTCTTTCACATAATCAAGAAGCACGTCAGATTTGCTAAAAAGCCAATCATGAACTTCGTAAGCACGTATACCGGCAATGATAGCATCAAACTGGTTCAGGTAAGAAGCATTTATATCTTTTTCTTTCAGCAATACCACATCATATCCCATTTGTTGTAAACATTCCGGCACTTTATCCCCAGCGCCTTCAATATAACCTATATGCTTACCCGAAATTTTAACATCGGCAATTACAAATTTTGCTTTCGAATCTTTAAAATAATCGATGCGAGGAATGTGATCGTAACTAATGGTCTTCAGTTCTTTTGCGGTGTCTGTTTTTCCATGCAGCCTGATTTCAACATTGGAATAAAATGCAGCAGTCTGACTGGTTGCAGGTTTGGCCGAATAAGCAAAAGTTGCATTATAATTTTGTGCAAAAGGTTTTATGTTCAGCCTGCTCGTATTTGTTAATTCTATTTCAGGTTTAATATTATTGCTTGTATGATTTTGCGTTTGTACCTCAAAATTTTTTTCTTCCTGGTCAGTAAACACCATCAATGAAGGGTCAAAAGATGCAGTGATCGGGGGCAATACAGTCAATGGTTCATACAAATCACCTTTTACAGGATGCGTAAACCGATATTGAATCGGTCGGATAAAAATAAATTCCTGTCCTTCAATATTCAGGTGAAATTTTACTTCAAATGACGGTTTACTTTGTGGATCGCCGATAAGGGTTTGATCTTTCACATTGAATGATCCCGGCGACATTTCTTCAGCAAGCCAATAAGGTTGGGTAATTGGTTTATTGGTAGAGACACGGATAGCTTTTGTAAAAAGATAATTTTTATTATACGACAACTCCTGTTTGTATAAGGTATCAAATTCATCCACCGTGATTTCATTGACAGAAACTTGTGTTTTCAACCGGTTAAGCATCGTAAATGTAACCGACATGGATTCACCTTGAACAACGTAATCATTTCGCACGGTAGCCTCCAGGGATAATCCCATGCAATCTTCAATGAGCTGCTGCACCTCTTTCATCTTTTGACTCTTCCAATAATCATCTGTCAAATTCATTAATGCTTTATACAAATTCACTAACGCAGGAACTGATTTTTCAGGGCTGCTCAATGAGTAACTTTTAATTATATCATCAACCATCGGTTGAATTTTTTCCCCACCCTCAATCCTGCTCCACGATGTATTCACTCCTTCCATCAAATCAGCATGTGCAACATCACCCGCAACCGGCGCAAAATATTCCAATGCTTCACCGCGTGTTCTCGTCAAGGCAGCGCCCTGGCTTTTATGATTGGTGCGACTTTCCGCTGCTATCTCTCCGTAGCTTTTGCCAAGGATCGCATTATAAACCCCGTCATCAATTTTCATTTGGTCTTCGCTTGTTGTATTTGTGTTGCCGAAATTAAAAGTATTCCAAAGCAACCTTTTTGCCTGCCATGGCTTGACTCCATATTTAAAT
>DATGFZ010000473.1:0-13662 GCA_035308805.1 Puia sp.
TAACAGGTCACTGAATTTTCTAAATCGTTGACGATCATATTCAAGCGCAGAAAATAAAAAGTAGACGGAATAGGTTCAAAACTATATCCCCTCGCTTTTTTCAATTTAGCTGCCAGTAAGGTATAAATCCCAACATTTGCACCGACGTCAAAAAAAAGGTCATGCTCACGAACGTAATGAATTACGAACATCATTTCCTCAAATTCATGCAGTCCGGAATATAAATTTCCGGTCATGCCTGATTGTCCCTTTTTTACCATAACCCGAAAACCGCATTCATGCATTACCATTAACCATGCCTTGTTTTTATTTGCGACTCTAAGAATAAATTGCCACTTTAAAAATCTTACCATAGATTTTATTTTTCTATTTCTGTTTAACGGATGTGCAAGGAATGGTTGAATTTGGTATTTATAAATTCCCGCCAATTGAATCAATTATTACTGATGATATCACTTGATTGCAGACCAAGACGGCCAACTTTTTCTTATTGTGCATTTTGAAGAATCACCTCTATCCTGTCAATTTGTTTTTGATAAGTATTGTCGCTGGCAAAAGCAATTCTTTTTTGCTGAAATGTTGAACTATTGAAATGACTCAAATTATATATAACCGATTTAAATAAAGAAGGCAATTGTAAATTATTTTCTCTTTCTTTTGTCATTTGCAATAGGTCAGAATCATTTTCGTAGGTGGTGACATTGTTTGAAATAATTACTTTACCTGTACTCAAAAACTCCATTATTTTATGATAGTTCGTACCCCTGCTTTGATCTTTTTTAATATCATAGCAAATGAGAAAGGCATCCATCCCATGAATGGCAGAAACAAGCATTTGCTGGGCAATTGCGCCATGCAATATTACATTGGCCTGCGCTTGTAAAGTAGTAATAAAACATTTTACCCCATCGTCTTCCACTCCTCCGATATTGGATTGATATTGTGTATAACTGCCAAAAAATTCAAATACAATTTCGGGATTTGAGGAAATAATATGAAGCAGAATATCACGATCAATATCGTTGCGTAATAAATTCCCTGAAAAACCAACATGCACAGGATTACCAGCCTGCTTATCCACGTTAACCGGAACAAGAAAAACTTCAGAAACTCCATGGTTGATAAAATATCCAGCCACAGGAAAGCCCGAATATTTTTGCAATATCTCCCGCGTAACGGCAAAAATAATATTACAACCTTTAGCAGCATTAATGGCCGTTTCATTCAGCGGCTCATCCACCGGGTGAAATATTTTGTACGCCTTCTCTCCAAAAAAATAAAAAGGGTAGTAATTACCTAAATCAAATGACCATATAATATCTATGGGCTCTGAAATTTGCTTTATTATTTTTTTCACATGCGATTTCATTAATGCATGGAACAATGGCATTGCATGAAACTTGATTTTTTGAGAAAACCAGAGTTCGTGTTTTACCAGCCATAAATTATCAGAAATCCCTGAAGGGATTACCTCCACCGATTTTTTTTTCCGAGCCCTTTTTTCTTCAGGCGGGTTTAAAAAATAAACTCTGTTCCCTCTTTTGGCAAGTTCGATAGCATAGTGATGTTTTGCCAAAAACATTTTGCCCCAGGACTGCGGGGAAATAAGTAAAATGGTTTTGTTATGGAGCGAAAACACTTTAACTGCCTGCTATTTTTTATAAAACTCCTTTATATTGTCGGAGACATATCTAATCATTTCTTCAGTTAATTCAGCATACATGGGGAGAGAAAGAATTTCCTTTTGTAATTGTGCTGATACCGGATAATCGGAAGTTTTATGATCTAAATATTTATAGGCCGGGAGAAACGGCAGGGGCGTTGGATAATGCAAAGAAGTCTCTATATTTTTATCACTTAAAAATTTCATCAGTTCATTGCGGCGTTGTGCACGGATCACATACAAATGATAGGTATGTTTTGTATTTGGCCGAACATGCGGCAAAACAATTTCTTCAATTCCTGATAGATAGTTATTGTACAAATCTGCATTTTCAGTTCTTTTTTCTGTCCATGTTTCTACGTATGGAAGTTTTGCAGAAAGAATAGCAGCCTGTATTCCGTCAAGCCTGCTGTTTATGCCTTCTACCTGATGTTGATGTTTTATCAGCGCGCCATGCCGCGCATATATTTTGCATTTTGTTGCGAGTTCGTCGTTATTGGTGATGATACATCCCGCATCTCCATAAGCTCCAAGATTTTTTCCGGGATAAAAACTGAATGAACCGGCGATTCCGAATAATCCTGCTTTTGTTGCTTTGTACTCTGAAAAATGTGATTGCGCGCAATCTTCAATCAAAAATAATTTGTGCCTTTCGCAAATAAATTTAATTTTTTCCATTTCACACATTTGCCCATGGAGATGCACTGCAATGATTGCTTTTGTTTTTTCAGTTATCTTATTTTCAATTTGACTTTCATCAATAGTGAAGAAACAGGGATGCACGTCTACAAATACGGGTTTTGCTCCGGCCTGGGTGATAGATTCGGAGCTTGATATCCAGCTATTCGCGGGGGTGATCACTTCATCGCCATTTCCAATACCAAGCATTTTCATGATGATATACAATGAATCTGTTCCGTTACCGCATCCGGTCACGTGCTTAACTCCATAAGCATTCGCGAATTGTTCTTCAAAATCCTTTACAAAATGACCGCCGATAAATGCGGACTCGGCAATGACATTGGCCATTGCCGAATCAATTTCATTTTTAATTGATAAATATTGCGCGTTTAAATCTGCAAATGGTACTCGCATACTATTAAAAAAATTTGTACGTTTTCTCGGGTATTAAATAAATTTTTTCTCCCTCAATAATTGTGTACGGTGGTTCGTAGCCTGGCATTGCCGTAGCACGAACTTTTTTAGCTATTTCTTTTGCGTCTGTTCCCAAATCAATTTGTTTCAGTTTATCAATATCTTTTCTAAAGTATAAATGCATACCCCGTTCAGGTATCATTTCTTCCTGAGGTTTTAGGGTGAATTTTTCATTTATAATATTTTCGATGTTCTCTTTAAATAAAATTATCGATTCATCAAATGTTTTATCATACAATTCTTTAACCAAAATATTTTTCTCAATGGGGAATCTTCTTTCAGCAATTATTTTCCCATTATCGATCCCGGCTTCCAATTGATGCAAAGTTGTGCCAAAATTTTTTGCGTCATTATATATGGCAAATGAAAATTGATTACACCCTCTGTATTCCGGTAGCGGCGCCATATGCAAATTAACTGCCAATATTTTTGCCTTTTTTATATGCGCTGGCTTTAAAATTAAATGATATTGAACCGAAATGATAAAATCTATTTCATGATCAGAAGAAATTAATTCATCTAACGAGGTGCCATAAAATATTTTATTTTCTTCGGCTAATTTTTTTATACTTAAATCATTTCCAAAACTGGTGGTCTCTTTGGAAAAGATAGCTACTACTTTACAGTTCAAGGATATTTGATTATCAATCAAAAATTCCAGGCACCTGTAACCAATTGGCTTTGACCCTAAAAAAGCAATTTTTTTTTCCACTCAGGATTAGATTTGTTCTAAAACTCAAAAATCCTACAAATTTTTATTTTTTGCAGCGGTATATATTTTGTCGATAATTTCCACTGTTTTTAATCCTTCGAAAGCGCTTGTCGAAATACTTGCATTATTGCTAAGTACGTCAATTAAGTTTTTATACACTTTATCATGATTACTCATCGACCCATAATAACTCCCATAATTATTCGGTTTATTGCCTTCAGTTAGATTTTCAATTTTATATCCATTGATGTTCTGATACTCTAGTTCATTCAGGTATTGACCGCCGATTTTTACTGTGCCTCTTTCTCCGAAAATTGTCAATGATCCTTCCATATTCCTTTCGAAGCTGTTCACGGTATAATTCAGGGTTCCGATAGCTCCGTTATGAAACTCTAAAATGACCACCCCGGTATCTTCAAATTCTATGGTGCCTTTATGCGCATAATTTGAAGTATAGGCTTCCACATTTTTTACATCCCCGATCATCCAATAAAGCAGATCGATGAAATGGCTAAACTGCGTATATAACGTTCCTCCATCAAGTTTTTTAGTTCCCCTCCAGGAATCGGCATAGTAATCCAAATTACGGTTCCAAAAACAACTTAACTGCACGCTATAAATTTTCCCTAATTTCCCTTCATCAATTATTTTCTTTACTGCTTCTACCGGTGGATTAAATCGATTTTGCTTTATGGCAAATAATCTTTTATTGGCGTGCTCGGCTGCTTTGATCATCTCACCACAGTCGTAAACACTTATAGCCATTGGTTTTTCGCACAATACATGAAACCCTGCATTTAATGCTTTGATGCTATGTTCTGCGTGAAGCCCGTTGGGGGAGCAAACAGAAACCACCTCAATTTCTTTTTCATTTGCTAAAAGTTCATCAACGCTATAATAAGATTTTGCATTATATTTTTTTGACAATTCATTTGCTTTTTGCTTTATAACATCGCAAACGGCAATTAATTTGCCCATATTATTAATATGTTCTGCATGGCGATGTGCAATTCTACCGCAACCAATTATTGCAAATTTCATCTTATTCATTCATTGAATTTTTTGATCGCATTACTAATAAATTTTAATGGTTTTAAAGCCGGATATTTATCAAAAAAAGGAATAAACGATCCATAAACGCTATGGGCAATGGCCGGACTGTCAATATATTCAATAAACTCTTCCTCAGTAAAATCTAATTTTTTTAAAACAAAAGGTTTATCAACGCGTAATAATTCTTCCGGATAAATAGGAGTTTTTAAGTCTTCAATTGCTTGTTCTTTTGATAATTGTTTTGAAAAAATAAGATTTGACAAATGAGCTTTTCGCTTATCCACTTTGAATTTTTCCGGCAGAATATATCCCTGATAAAATCTTGTAAAAACCGATTCATAGTGTTTGCCTCCATAATCTCTCCATCCAAATTCATTGGTAATGACCTCTTTAACTTTTTCCTTGTCGTATTCAATATAATTTAATGGCGAAATGTATTTTAACCGGTAAAAATGGTCAAAAAGATATTGACGAAATGGAGATATCAAAGGGTAGGTTTTCAAATCCCCATGCCCAAACATTTTATGAATATTGATCAGGTTATCCTGATTTTTATAAATCCAGGCATCAGGCAATAATCCTTCGGTTACCACATTTTGCCCGTCTATCACATAGCCGATATCATATTTTTTATTTACAATCTGCAATGTGTTTATAAAGCCGATATCCATTACCGCTTCGATGTCAATTACATTGGCCTTGAAAAAAGATTTTTGAATATCTTTATATTCGTTCCAATCTACCACAAAAGTGTATAAGTCAAATCCTGTTTTAGTAACTATGTTTTCTATATTTTTTACTGCGAGTTCAGAGTTCCAGCCGTTATCAAAGTGTACCAGTAATGGATTGAGTCCCCATTCGCGGGCTTTAAAAGCAAGGTAGGTACTATCTACACCACCGCTGATGCCCAATATACAATTGTATTTTTTGTTTTTCCCTTTCGCTTTGATCGCTGAAAGCAAAAGTTCAAGTTTTTGTCTTCCTTCATTTCCTTTGAATACAAAATTTTTTTCTTTATTAAGATATTGATAGTAATAATTGCAAATCCCCCTAACATCAAATTTAATATTTGGATCAGCAATATTATCCATAACTGATAACGAACATTGCTGATAACCCGGATCATTTTTACTCAAAATCATGCAACCATTTTATGTAACCTGTTCAAACAATTTTTCTTTCAATTCTTTTTGGGATGGATAACTAATTAGTACGGCACGGTGTGGTCTCTGAAATACAAAAAAGCTTCCAGCAGAAACAGCGGAAGCTCCATGTTTCACAGCAAGAGCAAAATCACTTACAGAAGACGCTCCGCCTATTGCAACAACGGGAATATTTACAGCCGAACTGATAAGTCTGATTAGTGAAGTATCATACCCGCCAAATGTTCCATCCTTCTCAATTGAATTTAACAATAATTCTCCTGCGCCGGCTTCTTGCATTTTTTTTGCATATTCTACAGGATCAACACCGGTGTTTTTTGAACCGTTGTTTGTATGCACTTTGTATTTGCCAAGGATATTTTTTTTTACATCAATTGAAACAACAATGCTCTGGCTGCCAATATATTTTGAGGCTTCGGATATTAGCTCCGGATCATAAAATGCTGACGTATTGAGAATCACCTTTTCAACACCAGCCGCAACGAGTGTTTTGATTTCTTCGAGCGTGGTAATACCCCCGCCATATCCCAATGGCATAAAAGCTTCAGAAGCTATTTCCTGAATTTGTTTTATATCCGGCGGTCTTTTTTCTGCTGTTGCCGATATATCAAGAACAACAATTTCATCAACTTCTTTTTCATTAAAAATTTTTACCGCGTTAATCGGATCGCCAACATATTTATGATCTTTAAATTGAATGGATTTTACCAATCCTCTTTTTTGAATAAGCAATGCCGGGATAACCCTGATGCGTTTCATTAATAATTATTCACAAAATTTTCTAAGAGTTTCATCCCGAATTTATGACTCTTTTCAGGATGAAACTGTACGCCCATAATATTATCGTGCTCAACTGCTGCTGCAAATTTGTACCCGTAACTTGCATACATCAGCACATCATCCGAATTTACCGGAGCCGGGTAGTATGAGTGAACAAAATAAAACCGCGGCTCTTCGTGCATATTTTTAAAAAGAAGAGAAGGTTTGTTTAGTTCAACATCGGTCCATCCCATGTGTGGAATTTTCATATTTTCAGTCATATGTTGTTGGTCGAATTTTTTTACATCGCCTTTTATCCACCCTAAACCCCGCTTCCTACCTTCTTCGCTTTTTTCCATAAGCAACTGACATCCCACACAAATGCCCAGCAATGGAATTTTTTCTTCCAATGCTTTTTTATTAAGAAATGATAATAATCCAGATTCATTTAATTTATTAGCGCAGGTATCAAATGCCCCAACACCTGGTAGAATTAATTTATCTGCAGCAAGAATATCCGATTCACTCGCAGAAATGAGTGCATCACAACCGACTTTTTTTAGCATATTTTTTATCGAAGCAAGATTACCAACGCCATAGTCAACGATCGTAAGCATTAAATATTTAAATATTTTTTCCTGAAAGCTTCAAATTTGTCTGAACGGATATATCCATTGTAGGCAATCTTGTTATTAAATGGTTTACATTTTTCTTCATCAAGATCTTTAATTTTCACGGCAGGAATTCCACCAATAACACAATGTCCTTCAACAAAGGATCTTGTAACCACCGCGCCCGCCGCAACAATAGTCCAATCGCCCAACTCAACTCCGGGCATAATCTTTGCGCCCGCTCCTATCCAACCATATTTACCAATTTTTACCTGTGCCGGGACATGTTTACGAGTATCGTATAAATCATGGTTGGCGCTAACTATAATTACATTAGGTGCAATCTGCGTGTAATCCCCAATAATAATTCCACCCTTGCCTTGTATATAACATCCTTTCATAATTCCCGGATACGTATCAACCCCCACAAGAATATTTTCCACATCATAGACCTGACTTGTCCAATGCACAGGCCAATATGCCCTTTTATTACCGCCCCAATTCAATATTTTTTGTTTGAACCAGAATTCAAAATTTATTCTATTTTGGTAATCGGTCGTTTGTCTGATAAACCTGAAATACGGAAGTTTTGTCAGGATCACAACGGGGATTCGCAACGGATTTTTTAAAAGATATTTTAATTTTGCGTTCACTTATACAATTGCAATTGCTGAGAATTTATTTTTGATTTATTAAAGTTCAGTCTCAGCAAATTTGCGAAATATTGCCCCGTCAATTTTTTTCTTTGTGTTGAAATTATTTTTTTGATTAGCGATTTCTCCAATGGACAATTTTCATCTTTAAGATATTTTGCTCTGATCTGTTCATAAGATAAAACGAACTTAAAATAATCATTTATTTCCTGCGCGTCATGCTCGCGGTACCAGACGATTCCACCAGGCATTAAAACAACATTATGTTGTTGAGCCAAGCGATGCCACATTTCAAAATCTCCTGCCATCCTGATTGGAGAAAAACCACCCGACTCTTCAAATATTTCCCGTTTAATTATAGAAGATAAAGGAGCTTTATGAAACAATCCGGGTCCAAAATAATTGTATTCGTATGCCTCACGCGGCGTTAATTCAAACGGAAACGGTTTCTTTACATATTGTTCAAGAGAGCACAAACCCCAACCTGCATTTGGAAATTTCTCCATCATTTGAATTAATAATTCTAAACCTGCCGGATAAATATAATCGTCTGCATCAACGTATTTTAAATATTTACCTTTTGCATAAGATGCAGCTTGATTACGATTAGGATAATCTCCAAGGTTTTTTTCATTCATGTAAATACGAACGCGCGAGTCATTTTGTTCATATTTTTTTGCAACTGCAAGCGTATTGTCCGATGAACGGTCGTCAACAATAATTAATTCAAAATTTTTATAGGATGATTTCAAAACACTTTCAATTGCTTCGGCAACATATTTTTCTCGGTTATAAGCCGTCATTAAAACACTAACGAAGGGCTGTTCGGGCAAATACAGTCGGGTTTGGACATCATTCATTTCTTAAAGTTCTATTTTTAATTTTTTTTATAAAACAATTACATAGCGTTAAGTATATCATATATTCTTTTTCCGATTACCTGCCAATCATAATTCTCGGCAATCACCAAACGACCCCCATGGCTTAAATTAATGCGATATTCTTTATTCCTCAATAAGTTCATCATTATGGAAACAAATTCTTCTGGATCATCTGCAATGCAAATATTTTCTTTGTCACTATAATTAATTCCTTCTGCACCCTTTTTTGTCGAAACTACTGGTACACCCATACTCATTGCTTCTAAAATTTTTATCCGTATTCCACTTCCACTTAGAAGCGGAACAATTACAATAGCCGCTTGATTATAATAACGCCAAACCGAATCCACTCGCCCTGCGAAATTTACAGTGTTATCTTTTTGCAAATGGATTAATGAATTATCGACAATGCCGCTACCTATTACTGTCAAAACAAGTTCTGGCATCTGTTTTAAAACTTTGAGCCAACAGTTTTCATAAAACCATAACAGTCCTTCATAATTTGGTTGGTAATCTAAGGATCCGCAGAATAAAATGCTTTTAGGATTATCCTGATTAATTCCATCTGTTGCTATGTCTTTTTCTAATGATATTCCTGTTTGTACGACTTTTAGATTTAGCCTGCCATTATTTAGTTCAGAAAGGCGTGAGGCATCATTATCACTTACTGCGATAACGCAATCGGTATTCTTATACAAAAGTTTCTCAGTTTCTAAAATTTTTTGAAACGATTTTAAAGGAATACGCCCCGCTTTAAAATCCTTATGGGCCATGTCTGAATCCACATTGTGATTTTGATAAATTAATTTGGTTTCAGGGGATTTTTTTTTCATAAGGTCGTAAATCAAAGTATCTGATAACATTTCTATCATTAAAAAGTCAAATTTTTCTTTCAGCAACCAAGGCAAAATTCCCATATAGTGTAAATAGCTAGACGATACTGATTCCATAATTCTTTTTCTTTGCCATCTATACCGAAGTGCGTCACGAAGTTTTGCAGGTAAAATCCGAAAAATATCTTTCGGCTCTTTATAAATTTCAGCCATTGTATAAACCTTAACCGAATTAAAAGAATACTTATTGTCACTAAAAACTTTGTTGAAAGATAATTTATCCTGGAACATTAAAACAGTAACATCAAAATATTTATCCATACAAACAATCATGTTAAAGCATGTTTGCATGCCCCCATTTTGAGGCGGATAAATATTATAAAAGGGAAGTAATAAAAGAAGTTTCTTTCTCAATCTTTGCAAATGAAAATACCAAAATGATTAACACTTTTCAAGCCACAAATTGTAGCCGGTTTTTTTGTAACTTAATGGCATACCTTTAAATAAGTTTGGATTGTATTTATAAAGAAAATCTGAAAAAAAGATAATCTTAAATTCATTGTTAAACATAAGGAATGATCTTATTAAATAATCTTCGTTCCAACTCCGCCCAGAAAGAATCCACTCCTTTGGATATTCAAACGGGAAAAAAATATCATGAATATGAATTTTGACGCCCTTTTTCAATCTTGGCAGAACTTCGAATAAAAGATGATTCAAATCACTACCAGCTTTCGATATATGAGACGAATCGATAAATAATATATCATTTTCGTTTAGTGTTTCGAAAATTGAAAAAGGAATATCTTGTACTTTATTTACAAAAATTTTTGTGTTTTCCTTGTCCTTCTCAGTAATCAATGAAAATAATCTTTCAGGATTGGGTTCAATAAAAATTAACTCCATATTTTTTAATGATAAATCTCTAGTATCAAGCATTAGGGCAGAAGTATACCCGGAACCAACTTCGATAATTTTACCCGGTTTAAAGTATCTGAGAAAAATGTATAAAATGATAGCATCGCCGTGTTCATAAAAACCATTCGTATAATAAAATCTTAATTTGTCTTTTTTATTATCTGAGAAAGGGATTTCCGAATAGTATTGTTCTGATTGATTTAAAAGAAAGATTTGTTCGTTAATATTCATATTAATTCCCCTTAGGCAATCAGGATCAAAATCTTTCCAAATTAGAGCCTCATATTCACGCACAAAATCCGGATCATTAATCGGGGAATAATAACTGCCTGGGTCAAACTCATTTAATTTCTCATACCTTGAAATTTGTTTGTATAAGGCTCGTATATAAGGCAACTTGTTCAGAAAATAGATTAATTTTTTTTTCATATGGAATGTCGTAATGAAAAATGAATTTGAAGGCCTGTTAAGGTGATAGAATTTTCTATAGTGAAATTCAGGATGAGAATTTATTTAAAAGTTCTTCCAACGCCTTTTTATCACCACAATAAAACTTGGGATAGTTATGAAGAAAAGTATCAAAAACTTTTAAGGGTGTTTTTTTGGAATCATATGTTTTTATCAACTCAGTTAATTTCTCCCTTAATTCAGATTCGCTATTATAAACCTTAAAACATTCCGGCAAGATTCCCGGTCCCCCAGAGACAGGATGTTCATCAAGCCGCCAAGCCATGGGCCAACTACTATCGGGAGTAAATACATAAGCGCCACACGCCAGACATTCCGCAATGGGGAGACCAAATGTTTCTGTGGAGCCAAGAAAAAAAATGGCCGCTTTTTTATACAGTCTTCGGATTTCGTCCAATTCATATGTCCCTTCCAGCACAATCGTTTTTATTCCCAATCCTTTTAACACATTTAATTGCTGATCCTTGTAGGATTCAAAACCCTGCTGCGCGAAATCAACTATTGCAATAAATTCTTCCTTAGGTATAGGCCCTAAACCAGCGTGTTCCAGATTTAAGCCAATAACCGCTCGATTCCTAATCTTATGCTGAAGTCTCTCTTCGATAACTTCAGATACAAATAAGTTGAAATCATAACGTTCATCTCCCTTATCCGACATACTCATTAACCTTTGCCTGTGTCCGGGAGCCACATCGATCGAACCATCGTTATAGCTACCTATTTTTTTGTTTGATTTTTTACGCAACTGTTCTATCGCCAAGTAATTATTCCATAGGGAGTTGGGTAGGCATTCAGAAACGACGATGAGGTCAAAGTCAGCAAGTTTCTTTAGCAATCTTT
Source organism: Puia sp. (assembly GCA_035308805.1). Taxonomy (GTDB): domain Bacteria; phylum Bacteroidota; class Bacteroidia; order Chitinophagales; family Chitinophagaceae; genus Puia. Next base: position 11,710 of record DATGFZ010000473.1, read on the forward strand.
TGTCCCGTTGGTAATATCTAAGTTTGTTGTAAATTCTATAATGAAGACTGTTCGACCAATGTGCGGGCTTTTCGTTCATAGGAAGCATTCGCATCAGGAAAGGAATTGCGTCATAGAAAATCTCGCTTGAAATTTCTAGCTGATACAACAAATCAGCAAGTCCGATAGAAATAACATTAGGGAAACAGCCGTTTGGTCTGGAGAGTATAGCGACTTTCAACATGAACTAGTTGATTTATTGGATTTATAAAGGTCAGTAGCATTTTTTAGTGCCGTTAAAAATTGATGCCCGTACTGCCTGTCAGGTTCAAGATAATTTCCTTCAGCCCATTCGTTCCAGGATTTCAGTAATACAATTTTTTCCTGGGGCGATTTATTCTCTGTTGCGTCAAACGCTTTTAAACATAATTTTTGAAAAAGTTCAGGAGTGGTATTTTCAAAAAGCCAACCGTCCGCTCCGCTTCGTGGCGTGTTGTCCCAGCCAGAATAAATCATTGGATATTCGTGATCAGCGATTTTATGATCAGGATATCGATCTACATAGTTTTTGTAAGACAGAATCTTGGGAATGCCGAAATATCTTTTTTTTATATCGTGAATATCCCTTTTCAAAATTCGGTGAGTTACTTTATTCAAATTACTTGCATCAGCTATTTTATGCAATAACGGACCTAATTCCACAGATGCCTTGTATCCATGAGCAACCGGGTCCCAGTCTGACGGCATTTGCATACCTACAAAATGAAATCCGTTGAGGTTTTCTTTGACTGCAAGATCTTGCCATAGTGATGTAAATTCCAAAGGATCCGGAATATCCATCGGACGAAAAATAAAAACGAGTTTTTTTCCCGCTACTTCAATATATCTATTATCATGAAAAGCTTCGAGGAGCGCATAGAAATGATCAGTATAATCCCTTTTCCCAGGATAGGTTTGTTCTATCAATATTTTTTTATTTGATAACCCATGCCATGTTCCGCTCCATGTTTGGTTTGCCCATGATATACAAAAAGGGAAGTCCGGCTTACCAGATTTTATCATTTCTGCGAAAGGTCTTTCAATCATCCTTCTGCCGGCAAACCAATAGTGCCAGTAACAAAATCCATAAATCCCATATTCGCACGCAAGTTTCGCTTGGGCTTCTCTGGATTCAGAAACGCGCAAATCATAAAAGCCTAAATCGGCGGGCAGGTGTGGTTGAAAATGATCTTTATATAAAGGTCTTGCTTTAACAACATTTGTCCACTCAGTAAAACCCTTACCCCACCACTCATCGTTTTCCGGTGTGGGATGAAATTGTGGAAGATAAAGTGCAATAGATTTTATTTTGTTCATTGCTTTTCTATCACAAATATTCCCGCAGTGCTTTATAAGTTTCTTCTAAAAATGCATTGCCCCACTTCAATGAAGGCTCCAGGTGATTTCCTTCTGCCCATTCATTCCATGCATTAATGAAAATGAAATTTTCATCCGCTGAATATGGCTTAAAATTTTTTGCAACATTGTAAAGCCACTTGCCATACAATTCAGGATTTGCATTCTGAAATATTATGGCGTTTCCCTGCTGACGGCGCGAATAATTATCCCAGGATGGCATCACACAAGGAAATCTTTTGTAAGAAGTGGATTGATCGGAATAAAAATCTTCAGAAAACTTTTTATAATCAATGACAAGGTGCGGAAAACTGTACGGTCTTCTTTTGAATAATTTGCGGTACAACCTTCCTGCGTAATGGCTATTATATATTTTATTCAGCATTTTTTCCGCAACATTTTGCGGAATCAAATGCTTATAAAGATTTCTCCAGTCAGGTTGAAATTGCATGGACGCATCAAAGCCAATTGATGAAGGAATAGTATTCCAATCGGTAGCTTCAACGCGAATTAAATAGAGATCCTTGAGCCCACACTGTTTAGCTGTTTCGCGCCATAGGAATGCCGTTCTTTCTGCAT
>DATGFZ010000474.1:0-9787 GCA_035308805.1 Puia sp.
TGGGTTGCGATCCACTGCTCCGGAGTTAAAAAACCACCGGGCAGGCGAAGGCGGATCATGAAGGAATATAGACGTTCCAATTTTTTTTCTGCGCGCTCATCACGGCGGTCACGGTCATCCTGCTGGTACATGCCGTGAAACTTGATCAAAGCCTGGTCATCTTCGCTGATGGCTCCGGTAGTTTCAATTTGCAAGCTCTCCGCAATGGTTCCGCGCAACGCATCGCTTTGTTTTTTTATTTTTTCTATCGGTGATAAATTCCCTGCCATGGTTCCTATGCCCCTATCCTAAAGGGTTTTTAATGGTTAATGAAAAAATAGCACCATCGTGCCAGTGCCCGCATCCCGGATGGGCCTAGTAAACATCCTTTACATACCTTCCTGATTCCTTCAGCTCATCCAGGTAGGCATTTGTCTGTTCCTCATTTTTATGTCCGAACTGCCTGATGATCCCGAGTAAAGTATGTTCTACGTCGACGCTCATCGGCTCTTTTGCACCGCACACATAAACATAGGCTCCCTGGTTCAGCCAGTCAAAAAATTCTTCGCCATGTTTTTGCATTTTGTGCTGGACATACACTTTTTCTTTTTTGTCCCTGGAAAAAGCAACATTCACTTTGGTGAGCACTTCTGTCTGGATCCAATGCTGTATTTCTGTCTGGTATAAAAAATCTGTTGCAAAATGCTGGTCTCCAAAAAATAACCAGTTTTTACCTGTTGCGCCCGTTGAGTCACGCTCGGCAAGAAAGGATCGGAATGGGGCGATGCCCGTTCCAGGTCCGATCATGATCATATTTTTATCCGGGGGGGGCAATTTGAACTGCGCATTTTTGTGTACATAAAATTCCAGTTCCCTGTCGGCTGTCAGCTGCGATAAAAAGTCTGAGCACAGACCGCATTTTATTTCTTCATTGATGGTAAAAGTATCCAGGGCGACAGTGATATGCACTTCTCCCTCGTGCGCCTGGGGTGAGGAGGCAATAGAATACAATCTTGGAATTATTGGTTCAAGTATCGAGATGACCTCCTCAAATTGCGCGGTATCCTTGAGGGAATATATTTTTAGCAGATCAAGCAGGCTGATCTTTGTTTCAGGAATGTCCTGCTGAACAATCGCTGCATATTTTTTTACCACGCGCTCGGGCAGATGAACAATATTCAGTTTCTTTTTTAACAACTCAAACAGGGTCCATTCCTTATTGCGGTGTGTTAATAATTTATCCTGATCGATATTTGCCAGGGAGATTATGGCATGAACAATTTCATCATGATTATGGGGAATGATGCCTATGGAATCTCCCGGTTGATAATCTAAATGATCGGCAGCAATTTCAATATGATGTGTTTGTTTGTTTGAGCCCTTGTCGTTAAGAATAATATTGGTCAGTATTTTACCGGAATAAATGGTTTTGCCGGTATGTTTTTTAGAAATTGGAAGAGCACTTGTTTTTTGTCCGGAAGCGCCACTGAGTTTTTGTAAAATTTCAGCAAACCATTTTCCTGCATCGCTGTCATAATCCGTATCGCATTTCTGCAGGCTTGCAATTCTTTCACCACCGAGTTTTTGCAATTGCAAATCCACGTCCTCACCCGCCTTGCAGAAAAGCGGATAGGCCGTGTCACCGAGTGCCAGCACCCCATATTTTAATTTATGCAACTGAAAACCGTTTTTATGAATATGATCGTAAAACTTTTTGGCTGCTGCCGGCGGTTCTCCGTCGCCCTGGGTGCTGATCACCGTAAAAAAATACTCTTCTTTGTGCAGATCATCCAATCGATATTGGTCAAGACTCACCATTTTTGCATGGATGCCATTCTTTTTTGCTTTTGCGGCAAAATCGGTTGCGAGTTTTTTTGAATTGCCGGTTTCTGTTCCGTAGGCAATGGTAATTTTTCCTACCTGCGGTTTCAGAGACTGATCGTTTGCTCCCAGTTGTGCAACAGGATCTGCCGGTTCATTTGATTGTGCTATCAATCCTGCAATATATCCGTTCAGCCAAATGATCTCTTCTTTGGAAGAAGTGGATATCAGGTCCTGCAATATTTTTAATTTTTCGTTTGTCAGCATGTTGCTCGATTATTCATTATTCATTTTCATGGTGTACGTCTAGGCTCTTGCCGCAGTTTTTGCTTTTTCATTTACGGGATTAAAATAACTTTGCCTGCTGTTGCTGTTTGCCAGCCATTGAAATTGTTTATGCAGTGAGGCTACTTTTCCGATAATGATCAAGGTCGGTGAAACATAATTCGAATGTTTGAATTTTTGCGCGTACTCGTAAAACTTCGCACTGGTAACATGCTGCATGGGCGTTGTTGCCTGTTCAATTACGGCGATATGGATTTCCGGGCTGATGTGATTGCGGGTTAATTTCTCAATGATGGCATCCGTGTTGTCGGACGACATATAAAAGACAAGCGTATCTGCAGTTTGGGCCAATTCTTTCCAGTAGTCTTCATCCAACAGGTCTGCCTTATAATACGTGATGAAGCGAACGGCACTCGAATGATTTCTTGCGGTCAGCGGAATTCCTGCATAGGCCGCTGCTCCTGATGCAGCCGTTACACCCGGGATAATTTCATAGTCGATGCCATGGCGAACCAGCGCTTCCAATTCATCAAAAATATTGGAGAAGAAAGAGACGTCACCACCTTTCAAGCGTACAACAAGTTTTCCCTGCAACGCATAATCCACCAGCAATTCATTGATGATTTCCTGCGGCGTGGAGGCGCTTTTTCTGCATTGCTTGCCTGCGTGCAGCACCAGCGCATTTTTATTGGCATATTCAGTCAATATCACGTCACTCACGAGCCTGTCTGTAATGATCACGTCCGCCTGTTGAAGCCATCGAAGTGCCTTGATCGTGAGCAACTCGGGATCTCCGGGTCCGGCGCCGGCAATAATTACTCTTCCTTTTTTAGCAATTGTCTTTTTCATTTTATAGTCTATAAATTCAGTAGAATACATGGGCAAAAAAAATCATTGGATCATGCAGGCCCCCACGGTCACATTACTGGTTTCGTCGATCAGGATCGCACCGCCATTTACGCGCAAATCTTTGTAGGCATCAAACGGAATGGGAGAAGCCAGTTTGACCGTCGCTTTTACAATATCATTCAATGAAGCCTCATTAGCCTCGTAATTTTTTTCAAGGGTATTCACATCCAGTTTGTATTCAATTTCTTTCACTGAGCCGCGCACGCGGCGGCTATTCAACTGCAATAAATATTTGTTACCGGGACTAAGCGGTTTGGTGTCCATCCAGCATAACAATACCTCCAACTCGGTTTCCAGTCTTGGTTTGTTATCGTTTTTCAGGATCATGTCCCCCCGGCTGACATCAATATCATCTTCCAGCTGCATGACCACACTCTCAGTGGCAAAGGCGATGTCCAGTTCTTTCCCCGCTACTTCAATGCTTTTGATGCTGCTGGCCAGTCCCGAGGGCAGTACGATGATTTCATCTCCCTTTTTATAGATGCCACTGATTATTTTTCCGGCATATCCGCGATAATCATGCAGCTCTTTGGTCTGCGGCCGGATGACATATTGCACCGGAAACCTGGCGTGCGTAAGGTTAACATCATTTTCAACATGTACATTTTCGAGCACCTCCAGCAAAGTGGGTCCGTCGTACCAGGAAAATGAGTTGGATCTGTCAACAATATTATCTCCCTTCAATGCACTTATCGGGATATAGGTCACATCCGCCAATTCCAGCGACCTGGCAACCTCCGTGTAGTCAATAACGATGTTGGAAAAAACATCCTGTGAATGATCCACCAGGTCCATTTTATTGATGGCAACGATTACGTGGGGAATCTTCAGCAGCGACGCAATGATGGAATGCCTGCGCGTTTGTTCGGCAACACCATTTCTGGCGTCAACCAGAATAATGATGAGGTTGGCATTCGACGCGCCGGTGATCATGTTGCGGGTGTACTGAATATGTCCGGGCGCATCGGCTATGATAAATTTGCGTTTTGGCGTTGAAAAATATTTGTACGCCACGTCAATGGTAATTCCCTGCTCGCGTTCGGCGCGTAACCCGTCAGTGAGCAGCGCCAGGTCAATTTCACCATCTTCTTTATTCCTGCTTTGTTTTTCCAGTGCTTCCAGCTGGTCAACTAAAATATTCTTACTGTCAAAAAGCAAACGTCCGATCAGCGTGCTTTTGCCGTCGTCAACACTTCCCGCAGTGATAAAACGCAATAGATCCATATGCCTGTGCATTTTGTTTGTTTCAGTTTATTAATTCGTAAAAAACTGACGGTTAAAAATTAAATGATCAAAAGAGCCGCCAACCTTCGTACCGCATATCATTGTTTTCGGATATCCGTTAACGTTAGGCTTTTTGATCCTTTGCGATAATCGGCATTCCGGTCAGTGATTGTCCGCTATCGCTGATCAATGCTTAATTAGAAATACCCGTTCTTTTTCCGGTCTTCCATCGCCGCTTCAGAAAATTTATCATCAATCCTTGTTTCCCCCCGCTCACTTGTTCTTGTCGCGGTAATTTCTTTAATGATGTCATCAATGGTTATGGCCGTTGATTCCACTGCAGCCGTGCAGGTCATATCACCTACTGTTCTGTATCGCACTTTCTTTTTTACAATATGATCTGATTTATCCAGACGGATAAAAGAAGAGACAGCCACCAGCTGACCTTCATGTTCTATCACTTCGCGGTCGTGCGCAAAATAAATAGAAGGCAGGGCGATCTTTTCGCGGGCGATATAATTCCACACATCCGTTTCCGTCCAGTTGCTGATCGGAAACACCCTTACATTTTCTCCTTTTTGAATTTTGCCGTTATAAATATTCCACAATTCAGGTCTTTGTTTTTTGGGATCCCATTGACCAAATTCATCACGCACCGAAAAAATTCTTTCCTTCGCTCTTGCTTTTTCTTCATCGCGCCGGGCGCCGCCGATACAGGCATCAAATTCAAATTCTTCGATCGCATCAAGGAGCGTGTAGGTTTGCAATTGATTGCGGCTGGCGAATTTTCCCTTTTGCTCCGTTAAGTTTTTTGCCTTGATCGTGTCTTCAACCTGTCGCACGATTAATTTCTCTCCGATGACTTTTACCAGTTCATCACGAAAATCAAGCGCTTCTGGAAAATTGTGGCCGGTATCAATATGAACGAGCGGAAAAGGAAATTTACCGGGGCGAAATGCTTTTAGGGCGAGGTGAACCAGGGTAATGGAATCTTTTCCACCACTGAACAGCAGGGCCGGTCTTTCAAACTGCCCCGCCACTTCACGCAGAATGTGAATGGCTTCCGATTCGAGCTGATCAAGATAATCAAGATGATAATTACTCATAATTCAATTTGACAATTTCGGAATGTCTGCATGCCACCGAGGCATTTTCACTTATGCTAATGGGTCAGGTGCAGTCCGCATTCTTTTTGACTGCTGTCTTCCCACCACCATCTTCCCGCACGAAAATCTTCACCGGCTTTTATCGCCCGTGTGCAAGGCGCGCACCCGATGCTCACAAAGCCCCTGTCATGGAGGACATTGTATGGTACGTCATGTTCACGGATAAATTCCTTTACTTCCTGCGTCGTCCAGTGCAGGATCGGATTGTATTTTATTATGCTGTTTGCTTCATCCCATTCAATGAGTTGGTGATTTTTTCTTTCCGGAGAATGTTCGGCGCGCAAACCCGTTACCCATACGGAGTTCCCGGCCAACGCGCGTTTTAAAGGTTCCACTTTTCTTATGGCGCAACATTCCTTCCTGTTTCCGACAGATTCATAAAAAGCATTTGGCCCTTTTTCATTGATAAAACCCTCCAGCACATGGCGATCAGGATAAAATGCCTTTATTTTCACTCCGTATTTCTCATTGGTGCTGGTCCACGTCGAATACGTTTCTGCAAATAATCTCCCCGTGTCCAGGGTAAAAATGGAGACCGGAATTTTATTATCGAGGATCATATGCGTGATGACCTGGTCTTCTTCGCTGAAACTGGTTGAAAAGGTTACCTGTTGTGGAAATTCATTGGTCATCAGGCGCAACACGTCATCCACCATTACTCCACTAATTTGGTGGAGTATTCGGGATGTATGTATTTTGAGCGTGTTGTTTATCATGAATTTTTTGTGAAAAGATTAGAAGCGAAAAAAATGGAATGCGGAGTTATGGTAAATTAGCTGCGCATGCAGCAGCAACATTTATGTAAAAAGTGAGGGCTCATTTGTTAAGTCTACTGATTCAGTGGACAAATATAAAACAGAAAGCTCAATTAAAAAATAATTTTGCCCGGCAAATTATCAACAATCTTTTTCCGCCCGCTGACTGCCCCCGGATGATGAGGTAAAACGCCCGGCTCTTGTGCCGGGGAGGCGGCTGCCATCCCCGGCCGCCGGTGAAGCTTGCCAGGGCGAAAACCAGGACCGAAACAACTAAACCTTAACGCACTATATTATTAATATTGGTTATTTTGCGGGCGTATTATACCAGATTTCCGGAATTGCTCGTTTATACCTTATTTGAAAATTGTATGAAAACAGGTTTTTTTGGTTTTATTGCCGTCCTCTTTTTAATGATGGCCTCAGGCTGCGGCAAAGAGCTTAGCGTGGAAAATTACAAGAAGGATTCAATCGCTATTATTCCCGATACGACCTATCAGCCGCTGGAAACCCCGTCATTTTGGGTTTACCAGGACAGTGCCACCGGCTTAACCGATACGCTCACCACGACAGATAGTGTGGTCTCCATCAACAGCAAGGCTTATACGGTTTTTCACAATTCATCAGGCGGACAAACGGCTGATGAGTATTTTAATATCAGTACGCACAATTATTATTCTTTCGGAAGCTTCGGCAACGGACTGGACAGTATTGAATTGTTATACCTCAACGACACGGCAGCCCCGGGATATAACTGGCAGGCCATCGCAGGAAGCATTAACGGTTTTCCGGCGCAGGTCCAGGGTCAGATCGTGGACACCGGGCTTTCGGTTACAGTGGGTGCAAACACTTTTACGCATGTAATCCATTCGGAGATTGACATAGAATATAATGTGGGCAGCGGATTTCAGACTCCTTACGCGATTTATGATTACTTCGTGGCAAAGGGGGTAGGCATAATAAAGATAGAAGAAGATTTTCCAACGCTTGGCTTTTCAGCGACACTTAATCTTATTTCCTATAAGATACAGTAATCAGCTTCGCTGTTCCGGCCAATTCATCTCTCACCGGATGCTTCATCGGTATCATCGCTTTCCCCGATCGCGCGGCAAGCTTCCTTGCATTGCTCGCCAGGAATCATTCTTCTACATCATCAGCGTTCTCATTCTCGGCATCCTGGGCTGAGCCGTCTTCATGATTGTCCTGGTCAGCCACCCTGGAAAAATCCGCAAACCAGCCGCCTTTTTGAATTAGTTCTTGAGGACTTCCCTGTTCTGCGATCTTCCCATCTTCCAAAACAATGACATGATCGGCATCCCTGACCATCGAGTATCGATGCGCAATGATGATAACGGTATTTTCCTTTCGGATTTCTTCCACTGTCTTTTTTATTTCTGATTCAGTCGCATAATCAAGGTTTGCCGTGGCTTCATCCAACACCAAAATCTTTGGTTGCGCGACCAGGACTCGTGCAATCTGCAAACGTTGTCTTTCGCCGACAGACAGGCCGATTCCGCTTTCGCCGACCACGGTCTGCAACCCATCGGGCAACCTCTCCAGCGTCGTTTCAAGACCTGCCGCCAGCGCGGCTTTCCTCACTTCTTCTTCGGTGGCTTTTGGCCGCTTATAACGAATATTATCGGCGAGCGTTCCCCGAAAAACAACGCCGTCTGTAGCTACAACACCGATTTGTTTTCGTACTGAATCCGCATCAATCACATTGATGTTCTGTCCGTCAATTAGAATTTCTCCGCCTGATGGTTCATACAATTTTACCAACAGATCAACTGTTGTTGTTTTGCCCGCCCCCGACGGACCAACAAGCGCAGTTGCCTTTCCGGGTTGAAAGATAAAAGAAATCCCTTTTAAGATTTCTCGTTCCTGGGTGTAGCCAAAATGGACATCCTTAAATTCAATTTTTCCATGCTGAAGTGTTAGTTGTTTTCCGGATTTCTTTTCCATGTTAAAATCGAGCAGCCGGAAAGCCCGTGCCACTGAGGCAATGTTTTGTTGCAGGGTTACCCACAAACTGGCCAGAGAATCAATCGGGCTGTAGAGCCTGTCCAGATAAGCAACAAACATCACCACATCACCGGGAGTAAGTTTATTTTCCAAAGTGAGATACCCTCCATAACCCAACACCAGCGCAGTTGCCAAATGGGTGAGCATGGTTTCCCAAAAAACATACTTGTTGCCAAGTTTTGATCTTTTTATATAATCATAATATGCTTTATCCGCATCGCGGTCGAGGATTTGTATTTCGCGATCTTCTGCACCCGAAAGTTTTACGGTTTTAATCCCGGTGATCCCATCCTGTATACGCGAAAAAACTTCTTCCCATTTCTCATAATATCCCGATAAGCCGGATTCGAGTTTTTTTGCTGACCTCCACGCGATGAGTAAATAAAAGGGAACAATGGCCAAGGCTATTGCGGTGAGCGTAACATTTTGCCAAAACATGATGGCAAGAATTCCAAGAAGGCTTATCAATTCCGGAAGAATTTGTTGAGAGATCCCGTTTACAACGCTTGATACTTCTTCGGACTGATCAATTTGTTTGGATAGTGCAGCCGTTGTGCGTTTGCTGAAAAAACTCAAGGGAAGATTGAGCACGTGTGCAAACGTACTCTGAATAAAATGCTGTTCGATGTAGCAGGATAATTTTACATTCATATTTTCACCGATTCGCCATATAATTGTTCCTGCAAGATTGATGAGAAATAAATAAAGGACGGCCCAAAGCAAGGTGTCCAAAGCCTGCTCGGGCGATCTCGATGCAACATGACTTACGGTGTGCGGCTCCTTGATTTTTTTTGCGGGTTGTTTTTTTCTTTCGCGGATGCTGTTTCTTTTTCCAGCAATTTTCTTTTTTATAATGGTGTCCTTTGAGATGTTGCTGACCACCGTATCGGTAACAGGAATCAGTTCATCTTCCTGGGTGATTAAATTATATTCATGCCGGACGCTGTCCTTTGCCTGTTTGATAAATACGCCGGCAACATCATTGATTGCTTCGCGATAAATTAATGGTTCAACCAGGCTCGCTCCTGTCCCCAACAGGCTCAATATAACCACCCAGATAAATCTTTTCTTGTGTGGAACAATGAGCTGAATGATATTTCTCCAAACGGTTGCTTTTATATCTTTTTCTATGGCCATGATTTGATGAAGGAGTAAAATGTTGCGGTGAATTTAATCAATAAGTGTGAAGTAGGACGACAGATATTGACTGACTGATCGGGGTTGATAAAGGGGGGGTCGCCCGGTCCTGAAAAAATTAACCATAGATAAACAGTTCATAATTAACCGCTCATAGCCCGGGTCTTTTAACAGGCATTATTCTTGTAAAATTATCCATGAAATACACCTTTTATGGACACCATTATGAAAAAGAAGATACGTATCACCGTTATGCATGCTGCTCTGGTCGTTGGATTATTAACAGCTTACCAGCCGAATCTTAAAGCACAGGTCTCTGTCAGCTTCCAGGTCTTCTATGACAACTTAAGTCCTTATGGCACATGGATCAATTACCCTGAATATGGATATGTATGGCTGCCAACCCAGGTGCCGCAGGGCTTCCGGCCCTATTCATCAGGCGGCCATTGGGTTTATACAGACGATGGGTGGGCCTGGGTTTCTGATTAT
>DATGFZ010000475.1:0-3314 GCA_035308805.1 Puia sp.
AGATGTACCAAGTTTTTAATATGGGGCATCGTCTCGAAATATTTTCTAATGAAAAAGATGCCGAGATTATTATTGATGTTTCAAAACAATTTGACATTGCCTCAAAAATAATCGGCAGGGTAGAAGCAGCCGAAAAAAAGGAACTGGTGTTGAAAGTGAAACATGAAGAAATAATTTATTAAACTATTTTACTGTGGTTGATTTAGGTTGACGTATGCTCCATTTTGCTTTTACGTATGCGAAAGCTCTTTTTTCTTCTGGCGATCGGGGTCTTGCGCTGGACAAATACATGGTGTAATATTTTTTTGCAAGCGCTTTATTTTTCAAATCGGTTTCGGCAATGCGACCGCAATTGTATTTCATAAGGGGGTTTTTAAAAAGATAATATGCCGTGTCATACTCTACCATCGCATTTTTGAATCGGTCTAAAGCTTCATAATTTTCCCCAAGTGCATAATAGTATGATTCTGCTGTAGTTGAAATCGCCATTTTAACACATTTTTCCAATAACTCATTACTTTTTCTATAGTCTTTCAAATTTGCCAGGGCTTTTGCCTGGTAATAAAACAGGGATTCTGAATATATATTTTGATCTGCTAAGAAATTGCAAACATGAATGCATTCCTTGTATTTTTTTAAAAAATAATATGATAAGGCTAATTGGGTTAATCCGCCAATGTAGACTCCATCGGTTAGTTTCATCAGCCTTTCTCCGGGTAAAAGGGCCCGATGATAATCTTTCTGTTCATAGGCAGATTTGATGCGCAATTCCAACAAACGAGTGTTCATTGAATCCCTGTCCAATCCAATATCGAGAATACTATCCGCATAAATAAAACGCTTTTTGTCAATAAGTATATCAGCCAGGCTTATCACATTTTTAAAATCTTCTTGCAGAAGATTATAAGCATTCCCGTAATAGGTCAGGGCTGAATCATCTTCTTTTAATCTTCTGAATAAATCCCCCATTTGCCTGTAATAAGAACTTTTCTTTGGCTGAAGATTTATTAATCGATAAGTAAGTGTCAACGCTGCTCGCGTTTTTTGTTTGCCATAAATGGAACTGAGGTATTGTATTGCTGAAATATTATTGGAATCAAGGGATAAAACTTTTTGAAAACACTTCTCTGCTGCTCTTGTGTTTTCAATCATGTAATTAGCATAAGCTAAATACCCAAGGGCATCGATATTGTTTGAATCATTGTCCATTATAGGTAACAAATAATTGACAACCTCCTCAAATTGCTGATTTTGGAAAAGATCCACGACTTTGGTTTTGTCTAAAAAAGGGGATTGGGCATCCATTTTAACATGGAAGAAAAAAATAAGTAAACAAAAGAGTTTATTTTTTTTCATCAGAGCTTTTAATTTTTTACTGCAGCCCAATTAGTGATCTGAATATCTTTTTCAAATCAGGATAACCTGAAGCAGAAAATATTTTATTGATTTTGTAATACAAAATGTATTGGCTGTCTTTTATAGGCATTTACCTTACGACCATTTTGTATGGCAGGAATCCATTTCCCGCTATTTTTAATTACGCGCACGGCTTCTTCCCTCAGACCTCCTCTTTTGGGCCCGCTGATTGCTTTTACATTTCTAACTTCTCCTTCTTTGTTTATAATATATTGTAAGACAACAGTTCCCTGGATTTCATTGTTAATCGCTTCTTGGGGGTAATGAAATGCCTTATACAGATAATTCTCCCAGCCCTGATGCCCGCCGGGATAATCTGCTTCAACATCCACTTTGGAGTATATTTTGTTATCGGGAACAGTATCAATAACTCTGGTTAGCCTATAAGCAGACACTGGCTGACCAGGGGTGATTGTACCTGACGATTTTGCCGGAGATGGTTTTTGTAAATCACTTAAGCCGATCGATGTTGAATGAGCATTTTTTAATCTGGTGCTGAATGCACAGAATAAAATAAGCAGAACGGGCAAGATCATAACTTTGCTTAAATAATAATAGCGTTTGTTTTTTTGTTGTATGATCATAGATATACGACGTTTTATTTGGTGGTGGAAGAATGGATTGGTGATAGACAATGGTTTGCAATTAATGGTATGCCAAACCAATAATTCCGCATAACTGTATTTGTCGAAACCAGATGTTACATATTCGTCGGCGAGAAATTCATGAATCACGTTTATTTCTTTCTTGATAAGAAAGAAGAATGGGTTGAACCAAAAAATGCATTTGAATAATTCAAGAAATAGAATATCAATGGAATGTTTTTTGCGTACGTGATATATTTCATGTCTTAAAATTATATTCCCCCCTTTATCGCTGATATCCAATTCTTCGTTCCAGAAAATATAATTGAAAAATGAAAAAGGAGATCGTGGTTCACGCGTATAAAAAAGCTTTATATCGTCAATCTTTTTCCATTTGTATTTTTTGGTGATTTGGAACACATACCTCATGTTTTTTGCAAGAATCAAAATGAGAAATAAACTAACGATATTGTAAAAAGCGTAGAGAAGATTTTGCCAACTTAAAAGGCTGAATAACTTGGGGTGATGTGGTGTAATTATAACAGCATCTTGCCAGCTGCCAACAGAAATAACATGCAGGATTTTCGCCGTCCCGGTTGGATTCATATCCAACAAGCAAATGTTGATGCACGGAAGAATGATGGATGTCAGTACAGCAACGATGAGATAAAACCTGTTGTACAAATGAAATTGTTTATTTCGTAAAGCGAACCAGTAATAGCCGTAAAGAATCCCAGAAACACAAATTACTTTGCCAAAATATAATATAAGGCTCATGGTTACTGGTTTTTGGATGTTTTGATCTGATGCAGTAGTTCTTCCAATTCCTGTAAACTGATCTTGTTGTCGTTCACAAATTGCGAAACAAGTTTTGCCGGCGAGTTTTCAAAATAACCTTTCACCAGTTGGCTTGCTGTTTTTCTGCCGTAATCGTTTTTACTTAATTTTGGCTTGTACAAATTGTTTCGTCCCAGCACTTCGTATTCAACAAAATGCTTTTCAATCAGGATCTTCAAAATCGTTGCAACCGTGTTTGGATGTGGCTTTGGATCAGGAAAAGCTTCCATTACATCCTTCAAAAAGCCCTTCCCCAATTTCCAAAGATTGTGCATGACCTGTTCTTCAGCTTTTGTTAATTGCTTCATTGTAACTAAGTTTATAGTTGTCGTAACAAATCTATAACTAAATTATTAGTTGCCAAATTTTTTGAAAGAATATTTGAAATATTTTTTAGTGAAGGTTTTCTGGCAGGAAAAGCGATGCAATGATGCTGAATAGTAGTCCTGGCGCAGGTTTCAAGAAATAATCATTATC
>DATGFZ010000476.1:0-6474 GCA_035308805.1 Puia sp.
ATTCCCGGCGATGCCAAACAAAAATAAACACAGCACCAACTGCCATGGATGTACGACGAAACCCAGGGAAGGTAACGTTACTGCATAAAGCAGCGCGGCAGAAATAAGAACATATTTGCTTCCAAATTTTGCAACCATCAGACCGGCAAAAGGAAGTGACAACAACAATCCAATTGGAAGTCCTAACAAGATAGAGCCCAGTCCAGCATTGCTTAAATGCAATTTTGACTGGATGTCAAAGATGCGCGAGGCCCAGCTTGAAAAACACAATCCCGCAATGAAGAAAAAACTTCCCACGGCTAAGCGGAGAATTCTTTTCTGGCGTTCTTCAGCAATAATTAGTTCATTCAATTGCATTACAATTAATAATCAGCAGGCAATCCCAATATAATCGTCATAAATATCTTTGTTTAATCACTTTAACGTGATGAGCAGCATGGCCGGCACAAATAAATCCCAGCGCAACCACATTGATGGTATTATCACTCGCCGTTCCTTTCGATAATAGTTGCTCATCATCAAATGAACGAAATAGTTTTTCTGTTGCTTTGCGGACAGTTTTGAACTCGTCTACCAAATCTTTCCATTTTCTTTTTTTTACTTTGGCATTTTCAGCCCAGTTCTTTTCATCAAAACTCGGGAGCGGAGTGGTGTCTTTTCGGGCAAAAGTAATGGCACGATAGGCAAATACACGTTCAGCATCAATCAGGTGCTGAAGGATTTCTTTTATCGTCCATTTTTTTTCAGCATACGCATAATCTACCTTTTTAGTGCGTATTTTTTTTAGTAGTTTCTTGACCTGGGCGGTGTTTTTTTTGAGCGCTTTTGACAAATTATCTTCTTTCACCAAAGCAATATATGCGCTATAAAATTCGGCGGCTATGCAATCTTTTTTGGTTACCATTTTTTTGTAAATGTAAAAAAGAATACCGGACATCTTGTCCGGTATTCCCAAATTTAATATGTTTTGTGAACTACTCTTTTTTGGTCTTTAAGGTTGATTTCGGAGTTTCTACTTTTTTGTTTTCAGTGGTTAGCGAGTAGGCCAATTTTACTGCACCGTATGCATTTACCACTCCGCCGGAGGTGCTGATATCCGTTAGATTTACGAATTCATCACTCCCCGGTTTTTTAACTTTGACGGGAATTTGGCTGGCTGATTTCTCAATGCAATATTTTACCTGCTGTGCAGTAAGGGTCGGATAGTATTCCATGATAAGGGCTGCAATTCCGCTTACTACGGGAGCAGCCATACTTGTTCCCTGTTCGGTTCCATAATTATTCCCGCCGGGAAGGGTGGAATAGATCTTCGTTCCGGGAGCAAAGACATCAACTTCTTTTTTCCCGTAATTGGAAAATGACGCTGTATAACTTTTAAAATCCGTTTCGGCAGATGGGTCGCTGCTTGCTCCGACGGTGATCCAATTGCTTGCTTTTCCCTTCATGTCTTTATATGCCGGACTTGGAAAATTATCAGTTGTGTCAACATCTGCAGCGTCATTGCCGGCTGCATGAACCAATAAAACATTTTTACTTTCGGCATATTTCACTGCGTCGTCAACCCATTCCTTTTCGGGAGACAGGTCTTTTCCAAAACTCATATTGATCACTTTTGCACCGTTGTCAACCGCGTAACGTATCGCCAGCGCAATGTCTTTATCGTGCTCGTCACCCCCTGGAACCGCACGTATCATCATTATTCTCACATTGTCTGCAATGCCATCCATACCTTTTCCATTGTTTCTTTCCGCGGCAATAATACCGGAAACATGTGTTCCGTGCAATGGTTCTCCAGCCATGATATCATTATTTCCATAATATTTATCATTGATATCTTTTTCATTATCCTGCACTATTTTTTTTCGTGTTTCTTCTGGCGCTTTTTCTTTCGCCTCAGCTTTCTTCTCCTGTATGTTTACATATTCATTAAAATCATTTAAGAAGGCTTTGTTGGTGACTTCCATGATTTTATTTTCTCTGAAAGAAAACATCAAAATTTCTTTTGCCCGCTTGGTATCCGGCGTCGTTACCTGGAAAGTATCCAGGTCGTTGCCTGTATATTGTTTCTTACCCATGGCATTTTGAATCACGCTGTCGCTCATGACTGTGGCCGTCAATACTCTTTTTAAAAGGACAAGATCAACTGCATTGTTATCCGAACCGCTACCCATCAGTCTTTTTTTTGCTTTTAACCACATTTTATAATTTTCAGCATCTTCCCCAGCCAGCGTGGCGGGGTCAAAACCCGGCGCTTCAAATTTATCTTTAAACTCGTAATAAATCCTTGCGTCTTCGCCTGAATCATCATTGACATTTTGTCCATCCTTCCCGCCTATAAAATTCCATCCATGCACATCGTCTACATACCCATTATGATCATCATCTATTCCATTGCCCGGTATTTCTTTTGGGTTTGTCCATAAAATATCTTTCAAATCCTCATGCAGGGTATCGACGCCTGAATCAATTACAGCAACCACTATCGTTTTGCTTTTTAAATTTTTTGCCTTAAGAAATTCATACGCTTTACCAAGACTGATTCCATAATATCCATCCTGTTGTTTATCCATCAAATGCCAACCATTGGGTAGGTCTTGCTTTGCCGAGGTGCCTTGGGCAAAAAGAGAAAGATTAATGCAGAGCATCAAAATCGTGCACACAAAAAGTTTTAAACTGCGCATCATTTGTTTTTTTAGAAATTATTTATTTAGTAGAAAAATTAATCAACGAAAATAACCAAACCTCAGTTCGTGATGAACTTAATTTACATGGATGGCTTAATAAAGATGTTAAAATCGCAAAGTGATAATAATTGTTACTGGGTCGTAACTTTTAATTCGACTCTTCTATTTCTTTCTTTACCATTCATCGTGCCATTATCCGCAATCGGATGCTCCTGGCCAAAGCCAGTTGATGTGATGCGATTTTCCTGAACTCCTTTTTTAATAAGGTATTTTTTTACCGCATCGGCCCTTAGCTGGGACAATACCAAATTGGTTTCGGGTGTGCCGGTATTATCCGTATAACCCTCGATTGTCAGGTGAAGCTCATTGTGTGCGACCAAAAGGAGGGCCAGCTGGTCCATTGCCTTGTAAGAAATGATGGATAACCTGTCGCTTCCTATTGCAAACAAAATATTTTTTGCAGTATAACTTACCTTCTGCTTGATCTCTGTTTTTATTGCAGGGCAACCGTTGTTTTCTGCAACCCCCGGAACATCAGGACATTTGTCCAGCTCATCATTTATGCCATCATGATCCCTGTCTGGAATCGGACAACCATGATAACGCGCAACTCCGGGAACTGTTTTGCAGGAATCATGTTCGTCGTCAATCCCGTCGCCATCTGTATCGGGAACCGGACAGCCATGATATCTTGCAACTCCGGGAATTGTTTTGCATGAGTCATGGTCATCGTCAATACCATCATGATCGGTATCCGGAACAGGACATCCGTTATATTTTGCAACGCCCGGTTGAAAAGGGCACATATCCACATCGTCAGGAATGCCGTCCTTGTCTGTATCGATTACCACCGGTTTTTTTGTTTTTGGTTTTGGAGCAGCGAGCGCAACTTCAGTTTGTCCAAGCCAGATGCCCAGCGTAACTCCCGCGATATGATGATGAAAAGTTCCATTGTAGGGAGCCGTATAGAAATTAGAAAGTCCCTGGCTTATATATCCATTAACGGTAATGGCGCCGAATTCCAAGCCAGCTTTTGCGTTGACGCCAACATCCAAGGTTTTGTATTTGGTAACCGCATTGCCAACCTGCAGTTTATCCGTCTGCGTTACATAATTACTGGTAGTATCCTGCTGCGTTAACATTTGACTAGTGAGGCTGCCGTTATAAATAAAAGCCAAATAGGGGCCCGCTCCGATAAAAAAATTATTTTTATGATTCTTACTTAACGGCACTTTATAGGTCAGGTAGAAAGGCATTTCAACGTAGCCGATATTCAATGAATTTTTTGTGTATACCGTGTCGAGAGCAGTACTGTCGATTACGTTATTGTTTCTTGAATACTGACGGCCTTTCGACGTGTAGGTAATTGCCGGTTGAAAAAAGAACCTGTTGCCAAGGGGAATTTCGAGTTTGACGCCAAAATGAATGGCAGTACGCGAAGAATAAAACGGTTTTACAGCCGTATCCCATCCGGGGATGTTGTTGGTTTCAATCACGCTGGCAGCATGAAATCCTATTTCGCCGCCTAATTTTATTTGAGCTTGTGCATTAAAAATTCCTGCAACGAAAACAAATAGCAATGGTAAATATTTTCTCATAATCTGGCCGCTTTCATAGAATACCCTGGTAATAAAAGTATATAACGCAAGAAAACGGGGATTATTTTAGAAAAACGGGGTAAATGCCGTTTAGAGCTGAATGTGCTGTAGATGCCCAAAGATTTGAGAATAAAAGGATTCCGACACAGTAATGTCCTGTGAAAACAGGGATGACCCGACCGACCTGGCAATGGGTCCAAAATCAAAAATCAGATGTTGAATTTTATTCCCTGCGCAAGCGGAAGGTTTGAAGAATAATTGATGGTGTTCGTTTGCCTGCGCATGTACGCTTTCCAGGCATCACTTCCGCTTTCGCGACCGCCCCCCGTTTCCTTTTCCCCGCCAAATGCCCCACCGATCTCCGCGCCGGATGTGCCAATATTCACGTTGGCGATTCCGCAATCACTTCCTGCAGCGGAAAGAAATTTTTCAGCTTCCCGAAGGTCGAGTGTCATAATAGATGAAGACAAACCCTGCGGAACATTATTTTGGATAGCGATCGCCTCGTCAATGGTTTTGTATTTTATCAGATACAGGATCGGTGCGAAGGTTTCGTGTTGTACGATTTTAAAATTGGGTTCTACTTCAGCAAGGCAAGGCCTCACATAGCAGCCACTTTCAAAACCATCACCTTGAAGAACTCCACCTTCGACAATAAATTTTCCGCCTTCGTTTTTACAGGCCTCTATGGAAAGCAGGTAAAGCTGAACCGCCTGTTTATCGATCAAGGGGCCGACATGATTTTTTTCATCAAGGGGGTTCCCGATTTTTAATTGTTTGTATGCATCAACCAATCTGGTTTTTATGTTTTCATAAACGTTTTCCTGAATAATGAGCCTCCTTGTTGTGGTGCACCGCTGCCCTGCGGTTCCGACTGCACCAAACAGAGACCCTAAAGTGGCAATTTTAATATCTGCGCGTTCAGAAATGATGATCGCGTTATTTCCGCCGAGCTCCAATAACGACCTTCCCAAACGGGCAGCCACGGCAGTTCCTACCGCTTTGCCCATCTTTGTAGAACCCGTTGCGGAAATCAATGGAATTCGCGGATCATTTGCCATCCATTCGCCAGCTTCACGGTCTCCGTTTATTAGTCCGCTTACTCCTTCCGGGACATCGTTCTTTTTAAAAACCCCTGCAATAATTTGCTGACAGGCAATCGCGCATAATGGTGTTTTTTCAGAAGGTTTCCAAATACACACATCGCCGCAAACCCAGGCAAGCATACTATTCCAGCTCCATACCGCCACAGGAAAATTAAATGCGGAAATTATTCCCACAATCCCCAGCGGATGCCATTGCTCATACATTCTGTGGGCGGCCCGTTCGCTGTGCATTGTCAATCCATGCAGCTGCCTGGATAATCCCACAGCCAAATCGCAGATGTCAATCATTTCCTGAACTTCCCCGTAACCCTCCTGTAAACTTTTTCCCATTTCATAGGAGACCAATTGGCCAAGGGGTGACTTATTCTTTCGCAAAGCTTCCCCGATTTGACGAACCACTTCACCGCGTTTTGGCGCCGGCCACAGTCGCCATTCTACGAAGGCAGATTGCGCTTTTGCCATGACTTTTTCATAATCATCTTTGGAAGTTATGCTCAATGATGCAATTAATTTTCCGTCAACAGGCGATGAGGAATGAATATTTTTTGAAGAAGAACTGATCCATACGCTGCCTGTTGATGTTCCGGAATTGGTTTTTTCGATCTTAAGTTGACTTAGTATATCCATAAAAAAAGCTTGCGGTTAGAAAACCGCAAGCAAGTTAGGAAATTACTGCTAACCAAGTTCCTAACTAAACTTAAAATCTACTATGAAAAAAAGCGTACAATGGCTGTACGTAAAAAACTTTTTCTCTGTTGCCAGTCAAAAGTGATACTTGCATAAAATTATCCACTTCGCCCGGCAACCTGAATTAATTTAGGCGAACATCAAAAAGATGTCGGAGAATATTTATCCGCCCATTTTTTTATCCATTTCAGCAAAAAAGCTATCGCTGTAGCTGATACCGATCGGAATTTCTTTTTCGCCAATTTTAATTTTGCTTTTACTTACGTTAGCAATTTTACTGATTGGTACAATATAAGAACGGTGAACGCGCATAAATTCTTTTGGCGGTAATTTCAACATGATGGTCTTGAGCGTCATCAAGGTAAGAACCGATTTTTGCGGAAGATAAATTTTTATATA
>DATGFZ010000477.1:0-6144 GCA_035308805.1 Puia sp.
CCCTCGCCGTTTGCTAAGGAGCGGGGCGCTGTTGCTGCATTCAGCAAGGAGTAAACCTGCCACTTTGCGCCGTCAAACTCAAGCATGCCTGCGCCATTCCCAAAATACATAATACCTTTTTCATTTTGTATGATCGCAAAATTATCTTGGTTGCCGCCATACTCCTTTGCCATATAATTATTGATAAGCTGGTAGCCGCTTTCCATATTGTTTTGGGCAAAAGCGGCAGTAGCAAAAAAGCAGAAGCAGATGATTTGGGTGAATGATTTTCTCATGTTGCAGTGTGAATATTAATTGAAGTTGTGTGCAATGTGTGCGTTACGTTACTAAAAATAATAAATTTTATTTGGCTGTTTTCACTCGGCTGCAGTTTGTGTTGCCAAAATATATTTTGCTAATATATTTTTAACAAGATTAGGCTTAATAAGCAGGTAAGGTTGATGGTTTGAAGATACTGAAAATTGATTGCTTCGGTTGCACTACGAATAATGTAATTATTTCACCCCAAAGCCTGTCATGACAGGACACGACACGAAAAACATCAACTTGTTACTCAAAACTCTACTTTCCATTTTGAGTAACATCTGAGTAACAAATTTGAAGAAAGAATGTGCAACTATAAGAAACAATGAGAAACATAAAATGGTTAGTATTCAAACAAATGAAACAATCGGAAACTAAAAGAAACAAGACTTACTTTCCGATGCAGAATTTGCTGAAAATATAATCCAACTGATCTTCCGCAGTTATTTCTCCTGTAATTTCCCCCAGATAATGCAGACACTGCCTAATATCGGGAGCTATTAAATCACCAGACAATTTTTCATCAAGTCCCTTTTTTACTTCCTGCAGTGACTTTGACACTTTTTGCAGGGCATCATAGTGTCTGGCATTGGTTATAACGGTATTGGCTGTTCGTATTTTATCTTTTAAAACTATATTAACCAAATGCTTTTTCAGGGCATCTATATTTTTATTTTGTTTTGCGGAAATAAAAATGATGTGTTCAATTCCAGAGTATTTTTCTTTCAACAGATCATCACTTAGCAGATCTTTTTTATTTATTACCAGCAAGAAGATTTTATTTTTTGTTTCCAGCTCTTTCTTTTGAGTAAGAATAAAATCTTTATCATCAGTTGTATCAAAAAGATAAATCACAATATCTGCCAGTTGTATTTTTGCAAGACTTCTTTCTATTCCGATATTTTCAATGATATCAGTTGTATGATCTCTTATTCCCGCCGTATCGATTAACCGAAAAAGAATTCCCTCAATATTAATAACTTCTTCAATGGTATCCCTTGTTGTGCCGGCTATTTCGCTGACGATTGCCCTATCTTCATTCAATAAAGTATTTAATAAAGTTGATTTTCCGGAATTTGGTTTTCCAATTATAGAAACCTGCACTCCGTTCTTGATCACATTACCCAGGCGAAAGGAACTGAGGAGCTGATTGGTCGAAATGGTGACCTGCTCGATCAATTCATAAAATTTCTTCCGGTCTGCAAATTCAACATCTTCCCCGGAAAAGTCAAGTTCAAGTTCTATCAGTGCGGAAAACTGAAGAAGTTTTTCTCGCAATTGTTTTAATTCATTCGAAAATCCGCCCCGCATATTTTGTAATGCGGCATTTAATGAGGCTTCCGTGTTACTGGCAATCAGATCGGCTACGGATTCGGCTTGTGTTAAGTCTAATTTACCATTCAAAAAGGCCCGCTGCGTAAACTCTCCGGGCTTTGCTGAGCGTGCGCCCTTTTTTAATATCGCTTCTATTATCTGTTGCTGAACAAAAGATGAACCATGACAGGAAATTTCAATTACATCTTCACCTGTATAGGATTTGGGACGATGAAACAGGGAGATCACTGCTTCGTCCAGCACTTTTTCTTCATCTTTCAAATAGCCTACGTGCAAAGTATGAGAAGCCTGTTCCGATATTTTTTTGGATGGGAATAATTGATCAATGATTGCAAAGCTTTTTTTACCGCTGATGCGGATCACACCGATGGCGCCAACGCCCTGAGGTGTGGCCAAGGCAACAATTGTATCCTCCCAACCGATTAGCTTGCTTGACATCAAATTATTTCTTTAATCTGCTATAGTAAGTTGCTCTGAAAAAATTTATGCAAAGATGCATGGTATCAGGTCACCAACTATGATTGGCAAAATTCGTTCTAATTCGTGAATGTATGGTACGACAAAAAAAATCCCCTCAATGCTGAAGGGATTATACAATGAATTATTTATAAAAACTATTGATCCTGCAATTTAAATACAATCGGCTGTCTCTTGTATGATTTTACATGACGTCCGTTTTGCACGGCAGCTGTCCACATGCCACTGCTCTTTTTGATAACCCGGATCGCTTCATCTCTTAAACCGCCTTCCGTGGGGCCGCTTTCAGCCTGGATATCACTTACGTTCCCGTCTTTATCAACGACAAACTTCACGATTACCGTTCCCTGGATCTCGCTGTTGATCGCATCATCAGGGTAGTGAAAGTTTTTGTACAGGAAACGTTGCCAGGCTGCATCGCCCCCCTGGAATGCCGATTCAATTTCAACCTTTGTAAAGATTGTATTTTCGTCATCATTCTTCGGAGTTTCCACAACACCCTTGCCCTGGTCTACCGGTGGAGCTGTGATGCCTTCATCTTTTTGTCCTTCCTGGTTGATGTTACTGATCTTGGTGTCTTCGAGTTTTTCCTGTTCAGGTGGTTTATCCTCTTTCTTTACTTCCTCATCTTTTACAATTTTAGGAGGAGTGAATTTTGTCAACTCCACCTTTGGTGGTTCTTTTGGCGGAGGGGGAGGAGGGGGTGGTTCTTCTTTCTTTTGTTCTTTCACCGTTTCCAGTTCAACATCCTGTACGATCATATTCTGTTTTTTCGGACCGTTGCCTATAGCTCCTGCCAGAAAAAACCCACCAAGAAGCAATACGCATAAGGAAACCGTGGCGATGATCGCGGTCTTTAATCTTTTATTGTAAGATTTGCGCAATTCATACGCGCCGTAGTCTTTATTCCTGCCATCAAAAATGATGTCCAGAATATCCGCGTTCAAAATTTTATTTATATCCATACCCGTGTAAGTTTAAATTTATTAATGAGCGCCATTGGCCGCCTCCGTTTTTTGAATCAGTGAATATTCAACAGGCGAAATATCCACTTGTGCAAACCGTTTAACATCATCAATTTTCATCTCATCAACGATGTTCACCACATCACCGTAAGTAGCATCCTGTGTTGGTTTTAATATCACCACAAAATCATTCGGATCAGTTCTTCTCTTTTTGTCAATGACAACATCACGGATCGCCTTAAACGTACTTGACTGGATCTTGGTTGGATCCATTCCTTCATAATAATAAACGTGGTTATCCTTACCCAGCATAATTGTCAGTACAGCCGATTCCTTTACCTTGTTCTGATCATTTGGATCTTGAACATCTTTTGGTAAGTTGAGCGGCATTGCTGTAGGCTGGCTCATCGTGGTTGTGAAAATGAAAAAGGTGATCAGCAAAAAACCGAGATCTACCATAGGCGTCAGGTCAACGCGTGTAGAAAGTTTTTTACTCTTTTTTACACCTGGTCCTTTTTTATGACCACCGCCACTCGAAGTATCCATTTCTGCCATAACAAAAAGTTTTTTTGTTAATAATTTATTTTACTAAGAGGCTGCTCCTTTGGTATTTGTGGATTGATTTAATTTCCACAAATCCGATCCCGAAGGGACAGAAACAGGACTCGTCACCAATTGAAATTTCAACAGGTCATTTTTCTTGAAAGCATAAATCACTCCCTGGAAAGACGGGTATTTCGACTGATAATCACCCCGCACCACAATTTTCATTTGGTCTCCCTGGAAAGCGACAACTGCAGCGCGAACCCAGGTAATTAATTCATTGTTCAATGTATCCGTCACGGGAATACCTGCAACGTTTACATCTTTCAACCCGTCAGGGACGCTCATTTTGTCCAAAAATGGTTTTAACTGGCCAAAAGGTACGCCTATATAAGATGTAGGCTGCCTGGAAAAAGCATCTTTTTCCTGCTGGGTTAAACCCAGACCTTTTTGCGTGTTGATGGCATCAATGATTGCTGACTTTTGTGCGGTTGCGTCATCGGATAAGGACAGATAGACTTTACCTGCCTTATCAATCGTTACCATCAGTACTTTTCTTTCCGGAACAATTCTGGTATAAACAGAATTGGGCGTATTTACTTTTAATGCTTCAGGCGGTTTGAATTTTGCCGCAAGAATAAAGAAGGACAACAGCAGGAACGCCACATCGCACATCGCTGTCATATCTATATTGGTGCTTTTACGCGGTAATTTGGCTCTGCCCATTAGGTAATGATTTGTATTATTAAAGATTCATTTTTTAACAAATTCCACAACTTTTTAAAAAAGTGGCTGAAATTTTATTTGTATAATGAAGCAAAACTTTGCGTTAATGTGAATCCGCTTTCATCAATGCCATAGGTAATTCCGTCAATCCTCGTTGTGAATATGTTGTACATGATGATGGCAACTGCTGACGTTCCGATTCCCAAAGCGGTGTTATACAAGGCTTCAGAAATACCCTGGGACAGTCTCTGCGCGGCTTCGCCTCCACCTGCAGCACCTAAGGCAGCAAATGAACGAATCATCCCCAATACCGTTCCCAACAGACCCATCAGTGTGGCAACCGAAGCAATCGTAGAAAGAAACACCAGATTTTTTTCAAGCATCGGTAATTCCAGTGCAGTAGCTTCTTCAACCTCCTTCTGAATCGCCAACACTTTTTGATCCGTGTCCAGTTCAGGAACAGTAATCATTTCTTTGTACTTGCGGAGTCCGGCTTTCATTACATTGCCCACACTGCCCTTTTGTCTGTCGCATTCGGTGATAGCCGCGTCAATATTCTTATTGGCAAGATGGTATTGCACTTTGCGGATGAACTCAGCGATATTGCCCGCGCCTGTTGCTTTGCTGATCGTCATGAAACGTTCGATGACAAAAGTGAGCACGGTCAATAATGCACCGATTAATATGGGTACGATGATGCCTCCAAGATACATACGGTACAGGTCGCCCTTAGCTCCGTCATATTTAGGCCAAAACCATCCATCCTCAACAACTTTGTCAAAATTTGCGGGATTGCCTAAAAAGAAACGCCAAAAAATATATCCTATCAAAATACAGCTAACGGGCGCAACCCATGAAATTGAATTGCCCTTTTTGTTTGGTTGAACGGAAGTTGATGCTCTTGCGGCGGCAACCGTTGCAGTTGGTTTTGTTTCAGCCATGATCGTTTGTTTTTTTAGTGTTTAGAAATTTGAAGAATAATGTAATAGCAAATAAAAGATTTTACAATTCTAAGGAAAAATTTTTTCAATGAACAAATTTGGATAAAAAATTTTTAAAGGATTCACAAGATAAGAAAATAATTAAATGTCAGCAGGATTTAATTGTTTGATAATATTCACCGGGTTTGATTGCCTTTTACCTGCAGGATTAATGTTTATGCCACTTGTAAAATAGGTTTCGTCGTTGCTGCTTAGTTATTTATCTTCATTTTTTAAAACCATTTTCACATGTCTCAAATCAAAACCAAACTGCTGTTGCTTTTTTTATTTACGATTGTATTTCTAACGATTATTAAAGCACAGGACAAAAAAATACCTGTGCCTGCTGCAAGCAAGGAACAAAATCCTGCTTCAAATCCAACACCGCCAAAAACAGGTCCTAAGCCTTACAAAGAAGTGATCACCGATAAGGCCAAAACTTTTAAGGGGTTGTTTATTGTGCATAAAGTGGAAGACAAATGGTTTTTTGAGATCCCGGATTCACTCATTGGCAGAGAAATTCTGGCCATAACACGCATCGCTAAAACAGCGACCGGCGCGGGTTTTGGCGGGGAAGAAGTTAATGAACAAGTACTTAAGTTTGAGAAAGGCCCTGATAATAAAATATTTCTGCGTGTTGCGTTTTATGTAAACGTAGCTTCTGACACCCTGCCCATTTACCAGGCCGTGAAAAGCTCAAATGTTGAACCGATCGCTGCGGCGTTTGATGTAAAGGCTTTTGGTAAAGACAGCGCAAGCACGGTTATAGAAGTGACCGATTTTTTTAAAGGAGATAACCAGGTGGTGTCGATTCC
>DATGFZ010000478.1:0-2225 GCA_035308805.1 Puia sp.
GCACCTAACTCATGCAGGTCACCAAAAACTTCCAAACGAATTGATTGATCAATGCCACCTACCCGCAACGGCTCAAACCCATTGTTCCTTATAAGCTCCTCTATCTCTTCATTAACACTGTTGTCGTTTGTCGCATAAAACTCAACGGCAGGTTCGGGTTTTTTTCTGGAAGCACCTGCCAACGATGCTGCACCCAAAGTACCAAACGCTTTTACAAGCTTGGCGCCCTTAGGCAGCAATACAGATAGCAGCTCACCTGCCGATTCTTTTTCTCCTACTGTTTTCACAAAACCACCTTTGCCATCGGGTGCGATTGGATTAGAAGGGTCAACTATAATTTTTTCCTTGAGTTCAGAGTTGTACTTAATGAATAATTCCTTTATAGAATCAAACCAAACAGCCATGATAACTATATCTGCCTCTTTAATTGCAGCAGCTATTTCCCTCGGCTGCGCTAAGCTTCCCAACTGCCGTGAAAGTTCATTTGCTTTTGTCAAATCCCTGTCAGCCACTAGTACAGGGCGATTTCCTGCTGTCAGATTGGTAGCAAGGATTTTTCCTATGTTACCTGTGCCGATAACCGCGACTTTTGATTTACTCATTGTCATGATTCTTAGCTTTAAATTGTTAATTATTTAAATTGTTTTATGAGATCAAACTTCAGCTTTATTGTCCAAGCTTATTGGGCCAGGTAATGCATGATCAAGGAATACAACCGGAATACTGCATCCATATACCACTCGCCAACCATGCGGCTCACTTTTATTGGCTCCACATCAGCTCTGTGACCTCCTGTTGTCATGTTTATTTTCTTTTTCACCTTTAGCCCTCCTTAACTCACTGGACAAAGATGCACCGGCGGGAAGGGGAAAAACGATGATATAGTTTAAGAAAAACTCTTAACAAATGTCAATGAAACGGTGCTGCAGTAGTCATGAGAACATCGGCGTCCTCCCCTATCCGGGCTACGAAACATTTCCACCTTTTCATTTAAATCTGAATTTTATCTTTTTATTTCCGTTTACTCATCTGATTTTTTTGCCTGCACGAGTTCTTTTTCCATTTCCTTTTTGATTTCGTGCTCATGATGCGTTTCATCTATCGAGTGCGACTGTTGCAGGCTTTCTTGTTTATTGGCAAAGTCGCTCAATTTCGAATAATACTTTTGTATTATTTTCAGTTCTTCTTCGGTCATCCCTTCCACATTCACCAGTCGGTTGCTGGCAAGCTCGTTGGCGGCGACCAGTTCGTTCAGTTTCAGTTGAATCGACATTGAATGTTTATTCTGCGATTTTTGAATAAGGAATACCATCAGAAAAGTGACTACACTTGAAGCAGTTCCCAAAATCAACGCCCACTGTTCTGAAAAATGAAAAAATATTCCCGAAAATGCCCAAAGCAGAACGAAGAGGAAAGCCAGAACCAGGGTGGTTGTACTTCCTGCTCCTTGCGTGATTTTAGAAGACCATTTTTCTATGAAATGAGAAAAGCTGGAGTTGTTTGTCATAGTCTTATATTAATTGATTGTAATCTAAATCCCAGGGACCTATTTATTCTTAAGGGTTTTTTGTAGTACGAAGTTTAAATTTCTCCTGAATATTAAATACGAGTTGAAGAGTGTTGTGACTATGGAAAGGAGTTCTATGAGACGAATAGAACATCGCAGAAACGCCTTCCCAGACACAAAAAGAGGACGTGAAAAGGTGTCCGTTCAATTCTCATATTGAACTAAAAAAAGTCATTTTTTACAATTTATTCTTGTTCCCTGCCTTTACATTTGCTTCTTGCACAAATCTATAAAGAAGTTCGCATATGCTTGGAAACAAAACATTAAAAGCTTTTGTCCCCACTACAGACGCCAAGAAGGCTAAAGCCTTTTATGGAGGTATACTGGGATTAACACTGTTATCAGAAGATAACTTTGCTTTGGAGTATGATTCAAACGGGACTTTACTGAGGGTGGCACTCGTTACTGAACTAAAACCACAAGCTTTTACAATAATCGGCTGGAACGTGCCCGACATTTACACCATAATCAAATCGCTTAATACTAGTGTCATGTCATGCATCTAATTTCGGGTAAAGATGTTTTAGTTTTATTCTTGCATCTTGATTATTAAACTGCCATTTTATAATTGCCTGCTTATTGTTTCTATGGTTTTCCCATGCGGTCACTTCCTGTTGCATATTTTCAATCTTATCAATTCTTCTGCTTAAGCATTGCC
>DATGFZ010000479.1:0-3055 GCA_035308805.1 Puia sp.
TGCCTTTGTATTACCGCTTAAAGCTCACTTCCATTTACAATTATTTGCAAACACGGTTTGGAAAAATCGCTTACAAAACCGGTTCTTTATTTTTTATCATTTCGCGCACCGTTGGCGCAACTGCGAGGCTATATCTTGTCATTAATGTGCTGCAAATATTTATTTTAGATGAAATCGGCGTGCCTTTTTTTGTAACTGCCATTATTATTTTAATAATGATCTTATTGTACACCTTTGAGGGCGGAGTAAAAACAATTGTTTATACTGATACTTTGCAAACAACATTTATGCTGGGGGGGATGATTGTATGTATCCTTTATATTATGCATCATCTTGATTTTTCTTTTTCCTCAACGATGCATGCATTGAATGGAAAAGGATTCACCAAAATATTCAATTCAGACGCAAACAGTAAAGGGTTTTTTCTCAAACAGATCATCGGTGGAATGTTTATTACAATTGGGATGACGGGATTAGACCAGGAAATGATGCAAAAAAACATCAGCGTAAAAAATTTGAAAGATTCGCAAAAAAATATGATCTCGTTCACAACAATTCTTGTTTTGGTAAATTTTTTATTTCTTTTTTTAGGAGGCTTATTATATCTCTACGCGCTGCAAAACAATGCCGCATATAGCGGGAATCAATTTCTGATGAATGGAAAAAATATTATCGGCGACGATATCTTTCCAAATATCGCATTGCATTATTTGCCGAAAGCGGTTGCTATTATTTTTATAATCGGGTTGATTTCGGCGTTATTTCCAAGCGCCGATGGCGCGCTAACCGCGCTCACGTCTTCCTTTTGCATCGACATTCTCGGAATAAAAAATAATCTGGATCTGACTGAAAAGCAAAAAAAACGTATACGCATGACCGTTCATTTAAGTTTTGCGATCACATTTCTTATCTGTATTCTTATTTTCAAATGGATAAACAACAAATCCATCATCAATATTATTCTTGACCTGGCGGGTTATACCTATGGTCCCTTACTCGGCTTGTTTGCATTTGGTATTTTCAGCAAACGTACACTTCCGGAAACCTGGTTGATAACAGCTGTTTGTTTAATTGCGCCCGCTATTTGTTATCTGCTGTCGACAAATTCCGCAAAATGGTTTGGTGGTTACCAAATCGGTATCGAGCTGTTGTTGATTGATGGAATATTAACTTTTTTAGGACTGTATATCATTTCAAAAAGGAGGCAGGCCGCAAACTAAATCCACTTCATTTACGTTATAATATCGCAATGCCGCTCAGACATTTTTGGGTGGCATTTATCGTCTAAACCTAAAACGGCAAAGTGTATGAATGATACGATTAGATTGTCAAAACAACGAAGATGGGCAGAATCGAAAGCACATTCAAGTTGGCAGATCTTTAAAATAATGGCAGAATTTGTAGATGGCTTTGAAGCATTGGCAAAATTAGGACCATGCATTTCTGTTTTTGGTTCCGCGCGTACTCAACCGGGCCAACCCCATTATGAATTAACGGTGGAAATAGCAAAACGACTGTCAGAAGATGGTTTCGGAATTATTTCCGGCGGGGGTCCGGGTATTATGGAAGCTGCAAATAAAGGTGCACAACTTGGCGGTGGAAAATCAGTGGGACTAAATATTGAATTGCCTTTTGAACAACACCCCAATCCGTATATTGATCGTGATGCCAGTTTAAATTTTGAATACTTTTTTGTTCGGAAAGTGTTGTTCACCAAATATTCGCAGGGCTTTGTAATGATGCCCGGAGGTTTCGGCACGATGGATGAATTTTTTGAAGTGGCCACACTTACTCAAACGGGAAAAATGTTGCAAGTACCTTTGATATTGGTGGGAAGCGGTTATTGGAATGGGTTGTTAGCCTGGATGAAACAAACAATGATCAGCGCAGGAAATATTTCAGATAAGGATTTTGATCTGCTCTGCGTGGCTGATACGGCAGAGGAAGTTGCGGAACACGTGTTAAATTTTTATACAAAAAATCCGCTACAACCGAATTTTTAAACCGGAAATCCATCCGATAATTTATTTTTTGCAACCGTTGAAGATGTGGTGCCGAGGTATGGATTGGATCCATTCTTTTTTGGTAAACAACACATAACCGGGTTTAAGGGAATGATCTACAGCCTTATACAAATCATTACTATAATAATGTTAACTACTCGTTTATTATCTTTGTACAAAAATGAACCAGCGTGGATATTGTGAACACGAAAGCCCAGGAATATTCCGAAAGATTTTCTTCTGCCGAAGATGGGTTGCTGAATCAAATTGCAACCTTTACCTATGCGCATCACGATGACCCACATATGCTCAGCGGGCACGTTCAGGGGAAATTTTTAGAAATAATAAGCTGTCTTCTTCAGCCAAAAAAAATATTAGAGATAGGAACATTTGTAGGGTATAGTGCATTGTGTTTGGCCAAAGGATTAACAAATGATGGCAAATTACACACCATAGAACTAAGGAAAGAAGATGCAGCCATTTCCATGGAAAATTTTCGCAAGGCGAAAATGCATGATAAAATAATTTTGCACAACGCAAATGCGTTAAATATTCTTCACACCTTGCAGGAAACCTGGGATTTGGTATTTATAGATGCTGACAAACCAAATTATATTAATTATTATAACCTGGTTTTACCGAAAGTTCGTCCAGGTGGTTTGATTATTGCTGATAATGTTTTGTTTCATGGGGAAGTTTTGGAACAGGAAATGAAAGGGAAGAATGCAATAGCGATTCAGGCATTTAATGAAATGGTAAATAAAGACGATTCTGTGGAAAAGGTGATGCTGACAGTGCGGGATGGTTTGTTTTTGATCCGCAAAAAATAAAAGAAATTGCATGAAGCTGAAAATGCTGGTATTAATTGGTTTGTTTTTTCCTAGCAAAAGTATTTTCGCCCAAAAAAGCGAAGATATTGTGGCATACATTGGCAATTACAGGGAACTTGCCATGAGTGAAATGCAACGTTCTGGGATTCCTGCTTCCATAATTCTTGCGCAAGGCATTCACGAAACTGAAGCCGGTACAAGTGAGTTGGTCAAAAAATCAAA
>DATGFZ010000480.1:0-9401 GCA_035308805.1 Puia sp.
TTATTTCCGCTAAGTCCGTTCGTTTACCAATTCAAGCGGGAACAAAATGAACAGAGCTATGCATCGGAAGCAAGGTGGAAAGAAATAATTTTGTTCAGTGCTGTAATCACCATTTTTATTTCCTGCATCGGTTTGTTTGGACTTTCTGTTTTGTCAGCAGAAAAAAGGACAAAAGAAATCGGCATACGCAAAGTGTTGGGTGCTTCTGTGGGCAGCGTGGTATCCATTCTTTCAGCAGATTTCTTAATCCTGATTTTTATTTCATTGATCATCTCAATACCCGTTGCATGGCTGGCAACAAACAAGTGGCTTGAGAATTATCCCTATCGCATAACACTGCACTGGTGGCTGTTTGCATCAGGGGGACTGTTGGTGATATTGATCGCACTGTTTACAATCAGTTTTCAATCTGTCAAAGCAGCAATAGCCAATCCGGTGAAGAGTTTGAGAACGGAATGATTTGCTTTGCATGGCAATTAGATCTGTTTAACCCGTCTTTGCATCATAAAAAAGGGCTTGACGAAAATACTTCAAATCAAATTTTCTGGCTAAAATGAGAAAAACAGTGAAATCGTTGATATATTTTTGTCCACTGACTTTCTGTTTATGCCATACAAGGTTCCAATCCTTATCTTAATCACCCTGCCCTTTTCACATCAGTTGGTTATATCAGCCATATCATTTTACTTGTTGTTTGCTTGCGTTAGGATAATTATAAGCATGAGAAACGGGTATAAAAAAAATCAATTACATTTATCAGATAAAGAAGTTCCATGAAAATAAAGTATCGCCTGATTGCATTGGTCTTCATTCTTATTTTATATGCAGCATGTACAAAATCAGCTATGAATACACCTATAACACCCTCAAGTTTAACTCCGGTCATAGCTAGTATCTCAATAAACAGTGGGACTGTGGGTGACACTGTTACTATCACAGGATCCAACTTTAGTCCAAGTCCCGATTCTAATACAGTAACATTTAATGGAGTTGTGGCTGTAATTTATTCGGCATCACCAACAACATTAGTGGTGGTAGTTCCGTCAGGTGCTTCGTCAGGGAATGTTTCAGTAAGTGTAAATGGTAAAAGCAGCGCTAACACTCCAACTTTTACAATCGCTGCCGTAAATATTTATATTGCCGGAAGCAAAGTTTCATCACAAGGGGTGCCAATCGGGGTATATTTTAGAAATGGAGTTGAGAATGATGTGGTCGTTGGGAATATGCAAACTGATGTTCGCAGCATATTTGTAATCGGAAGTAGTGTATATCTGGCTGGTGATATCGTCACAAATGGAAATTTTATAGCTGCATATTGGAAAAATGGTGTGGCTACTCCGCTTACCAATGGTGCCAAAAGCGGTGTTGCTTATGCAATCTATGTTTCTGGAAGTGATATTTATGTCGCCGGGTCTGATGGCGATACCGCCAAACTCTGGAAGAATGGTGTAGCAATTAACCTTACGAGCGGAGCAAATATAAGCGCTGCCACTTCAATTTTCGTATCGGGCAGCGATGTTTATGTAGCTGGAGCTGCGGCGAATACGCCTACATACTGGAAGAATGGTGTTCCAATTAGCCTGCCTTATTCCGGCAACGCATTTATTTATTCAATTTTTGTATCCGGAAGCGATATATACGCAGCAGGATATCAACAAAATATTAGCAGTGTATATTTAGCAACTTACTGGAAGAATGGTGTGGCAATCAACCTCAGTGACGGGACAGATAATGAAAAGGCATCTTCTGTTTTTGTAGCAGGAAATGATGTTTATGTGGCTGGCTCCGGATATTCTCTCCTAAATCCAAGTGTTGCAAAGTATTGGAAAAATGGGGTTGAATTCGCATTATCTGATAGCACTAAACCTACAAGGACTTACGCAATCTATACTTCAAATAATAATGTATACACTGCGGGGATTGCAGGCTCCCCGACGGTTTCATTTTCTGGATATTGGATAAATAACAATCCTGT
Organism: Puia sp.; assembly: GCA_035308805.1. Classification (GTDB taxonomy): domain Bacteria; phylum Bacteroidota; class Bacteroidia; order Chitinophagales; family Chitinophagaceae; genus Puia. The sequence goes on from DATGFZ010000480.1 coordinate 1,976, forward strand.
TGAAATTTCAGGTTTGACTGACGTTACTGCCATGTTTATACAGCCGGGTTAATGGTGCCGAAAAATTGTTTTGAAAATTGATAAAATCGAAAATAGGATTTCTGGGTTTCTGAAGTGGAAAACTGCGTCCAGAGGAAAACAAGTGGCGCATATGCAAACGGTGGGAAAAACAGGTTTAGTTATCGACTACATCCGTACGCAGGATTTTCCGGGTTTGCATCATTTATAAAAAATATTGCCCGGAAAATAATAGTTTCGGGTTGAATCTTCCAATCTAAACACATCACCAATGATCAAAAAAATACTGCTTGGGATTGCCATCATCCTTATCCTTGTTCAATTCATTCGTCCTGCAAAGAATTTATCTGCCGATACATCAGCGGACATCAGTAAGAAATATGCAGTGCCGGCGGATGTGAAAGCGATCCTGGAGAGATCCTGCAATGACTGCCACTCCAATAAGACCGTGTATCCATGGTATTCCGAGGTCCAGCCCGTGGAATGGTGGCTGAATAATCATATCGTTGAAGGGAAAAGACATCTTAATCTAAATAGCTTTTCTGCCTTAAGGGCAGCCCAGCAAAAAAAGAAAATGGAAGACTGCATGGAGCAGATCAAAAAAGGTGAAATGCCCCTTCCTTCTTACCTGATCATTCATAAAAATGCCATATTGAGCGAAACGGATAAACAAACCCTGAATGGATGGTGCCAGCAAATCATTGACACGCTCAAGGCAAATTATCCTCCTGATAGTTTGATCCTGAAAAGACCCAAACGGGACTAAGGCTATTTCCTGACTCATGATCTTTAAGAGCCAGGGGAGTTGAGGATGGAGAATGGCTCCTGTAAGTGCCTGGTGAGCCTCGCCCTTTTTTTGATCTTCGGGCATACTAACGCTAATGCATATACCAAGACAACAATATGGCAGGTCTGCCGGCTGATGTAAAAGAAATTGAGCAACTCCCGCCGAACCAAAAAACTGCCAGGTTGTTGACGGAGACTGCCATTCTTATCGGTTATATATTTAGGTTAGGCTAAGAACATGCCAGCTGAAAGAGATGCAGCGATCACTGACAATATTACCCGCTATTTGCAATAAGCCCTTAATGCCCCGCCGGAAAAAATAATCGCCGAGCTGTCCGCGATCGCCAGCCTGGTCGACCCGATCTGCGCATGTCCGACATCCAGCAGGCTGCTGCCCTGCAGATCGGCGGTAAGCGAAGCGATGGTCATGGATTCATTCGTGGTTATTCTCCCCAGGCCAGGGATCGACTTGAGCATGCTTACCATTTTGTCTTCTTTTGAAAGCGAGGGCTTATACTCCGGAGACATTTCAAAGACCACTTCTGATGTATCTTTTTGGGTGATGTGCAGGGTATCCAGGTCGCGAATAAAACTCTCCATTTCAAAATTTGACCTGCCGGAAATATTCACATCGATATTTTTTTGTTTTAGTTTGTACATTTCGAAATTGGAATTGAATTCTTCCACATACAACAGCTCCGGTGAAAAGATTCGCACCAGCGTCGTTCTTTTCATCCAGAATCTTTCTCCCTCATCCTGGCTTACAAAAGTAAACCGAATACAGAGCGTATCATTTGACACAGAGGCAGTAAAAAGCTTTTCTTTTTCATGACCATGCCGCCAGTCATTGGAGATGCGCACCGAGCAATTCGGGCTTTGCTCAAAACCGATCTGGGTTATGTTTCCCCCGGTTATTTTCAGGTATTTAAAATGCTGATCCAGCACTTTGTCGAATGTCCAGTAGCTATCGTTCTTATCCACCTTGTCATACACTTTTTTTAAGATGATGTTGGATGCCAACATGCCTGCTACTAGCAGGACGGCCATGGACAACAATATCCTGGTACTCCATTTCATATTATTTATTTTTAAAATTATCCTTTACAAATTGTTCGTATTGTCTTTTCATTTCGGTGAGATCGATTTTCAATAAATACATATTCCTGAAAACAACGGGCAACTCATTTTCGATAAATTGTTCGCGCCGGAAGGAAAGAATTTTTTCGATTGCATCAGCCTCAACAAAATACCCGATGCCCCGTTTGTTTGTGATGATCTCCAGCTGTTGCAAAAAATCGTAAGCGCGTTGCACCGTATTTGGATTTACTTCCATCATGATCGCCAGGTCACGGATGCTGATGATCTTCTCCTCCAGGGTCCATTTCTTTAATAGGATCTGCTCGCATGTGTATTCGACTATCTGTAAATAAATCGCCTTGTTTTCGTTAAAATCCATGTTTTCGCATTAAAATTCTTTTTCCCGCAGCCGGATGAAGGGAATGGACCAGAGCAGCACTGGAAAAAAATAATCCCCAAAAATACCATAGATGTCAAAGGCCGACTGTGGAAGGTTGATCTCTCCTTCTCCGGTTCCCACGGTAACCTCGACATAGTGAAAGGGTGCGGCATCCCGCACCTCCCCAAAAACCATGACTGCCATCAGCCAGTTGAGCCCAAAAGCGAGCACGCAGACCACGCAGAAAACCAGGGCTGTCTTGATAAAATTGTTCTTATTAAAATAGAGAGACCCAGTAAGCGCAGCTCCGGTAAACATAAAAAATATGAGGTATACTTTTTGGGCGATCTGTCCGGTGTAAGAAAACAGATAAACCTGATCATAACGGATCTTGTACAAAGGGCTCGTGGCATCCAATCCACGGTGATAAAGGGCAACAAAACCCGCATCCATTGCCCGGAAAAAAAGGAGAAAGAGCAGCGGATAGAGGATGCCTGCAATGAGTATGGCGCTGAGCCATTTCTCAAAGACCGAAGCGGGAAGAGTCAGGTAGGAGGATCCGCTGGCATTGGAATTAAAATAACTGAACATGAAGGAGCCTAAAAAACAACCGCCGCCGGCAAGACCCCATATAAATGAAATATTCTGAGCGGGACCAAACCCAAAGAATACCTTACAAATAAAATAGATCATCAAAATGATGGTCAGGATCAGACCCGTCAGTCCAAATATCTGGACGGGCCGCTCCAGCAGGGTCTTTCTAAAAAGAAACCCAAACCGTCTTGCATTAAAAGTATTGTTCATGTCAGGAGTTTTTTCTTGTTTGAAAAATGGCTTTTGCTTTTTCAGGATTTTCCGTGACCGCATTAAACAAATGCTCCAGGTTCACTTTGGATTCTTCGCCATGCTTATTTTCAATCACCACCGATATCCCTCTTAACGACTCCTCCTTATAGAGGATGTCTGCGGGGTCTCTGATCTCGTTCACCGTTTTAAAACAAAGCTTTTCGGCGATCATCCCCACCGATGCGTGGAGCAGCAGTTCTCCCTCGTCGACGATGATCACGCGGTCTATCAGGTTATCCAGGTCGCGGATCTGGTGGGTCGAAATAAAGATCATCCGGTCTTCGGTGAAGATGCCGGAGATCAGTTTTCTGAACCGCATTTTAGAGGGAATGTCAAGCCCGTTGGTCGGCTCATCCAGCAATAAGACTTTTGTATTGCAGGCAAGCGCAAAAGCGATGATGAATTTTTTTTGCTGCCCGAAAGAAAGGGTGTTCAGTTTGCCCTCATCTTTCACATCAAGCTGCTCCAGGTAACTCGTAAATTTTGCGGAGTCAAACCCCGGATAAAAGGGAGAGAACAATCGCTGGTAGCCATCAATGGTGAGGGCGGGCACATATACTTCTTCGGGAATCAGGTAAATGGTTTCCAGGAAAGAGGGCTGTCTTTTTCTGGGGTCAAACCCATTGACCTCAATACTGCCGCCCTTGGGAAACAGCAGACCCACCAGGTTTTTCAGCAGCGTTGATTTCCCCGCCCCGTTTTTGCCGAGCAGCCCGTAGATGCTCCCGCTTTGCAGCGTAAGCGTGAGGTCCTTATACAATAATTTTTTTTTGTTATAGCCAAAAGACAGGTGCTGGATCTGTATCATTAGTGTATTAGTTAAGTAGTACACAACAAAGATAGCATTGTTTTTTTCATGGCCAAATTCCCGCAAAAAAAAACTCCCCCGGTTCCGCGATCCAGATGCATAAGCATGTTTCATGCGGCTCAGCGCGGAGCCGGGAACTACCCCTTTTTTGGATATTCATTGACGTTAGGCTGTGAGGGAAATGTCTGTTTTAGAAAGAAAAGGAAAGGAGCAGCCGTTTTGTTCCATACCGTTTTTTTTCAGGCAATCCATTCAATTATTTTCCCAGGTGCTTTTTTGAAAATGCGGCTTCGGTTACAGGTTATCGTTAGTTACATCATTTTCTTAAAAACCCGGTCCATCATGCGCTCCGGAAGCAACCGGGGCAGTATCCAGTTGGTGAATGACCCCTGGACGATCGCATACCTGGTCCGGGGTCTGGGGGTTTCAAAAATATCAGCAAGGCGCCTGGAGAACCTGTCCAGGGGCATGCCTTTTTTACCTTCCGCCACGAAGCGCTTAAAAAATTTAGCGAGGGAAGCGATATAGGGAGTATTCTTGTAGAGCGCGAGAGATCCCTTGTCCCAGATCGCGGTCCGGACGGCACCGGGTCCGATGATGATCACCTCGATGCCAAAAGGCATGAGTTCGCGGCGAAGACAGTGCGAGATGCCTTCGACTGCGTGTTTTGTCCCGGTGTATGGCGCCATATAGGGGGGCGCGACTTTCCCGTTCACCGAGCTGATGTTCAGGATTCTTCCCGGCGCGGACGGATGGTTGGCCTCAGCTCCGAGCAGCGGAAGAAAGGCCTTGGTCACCGCTACCAGTCCAAAAACATTCACTTCAAAATTTTTTCGCAGTTCCTCGATCGGCAGGTACTGCAAGGGACCCGTTACCGAGATACCGGAATTGTTGATGAGGCCACCCAGTCCTTCGCCACGGAGATGTCGCTTCACTGTTTCCGACGCCTGATTCACCGCCTGCTGATCGGTCACATCAAAGAGGAGCGGAACAAATTTATCACCCAGTTCCGCGCAGAGCCTTGCCGCATCTTCCTCCCTGCGGACACTCCCGAAGACGCGGTATCCCCTGGCAATAAATTCCCTGGTCGCCCCATAACCCAGACCGGTTGCAACGCCCGTGATCACGATATTTTTTGACCTGTTCATCACCCTAAGTTAAGGAGGGGAAGTCATCATCTCCTAAATCCCGCTGATGATTTTTTATATTTGAAATATATTGTTGTATAAAACGTCCTCCTACAAACAACGTCCATGCAATCCATGATCATCTTCCTGGTAATAATCGCGCTGGTCATCTTTGGCATCTGGTTATTTATGCATAAGCCGTCCTTTGGCAAACTTCCATCCGGAGAAAGACTGGATAGCATAAAGAGATCACCTCATTATGCAGGTGGCAGTTTTCAGAATATACACTTCACCCCGCAACTTGTCGAGGGAGCAAATATGTTTACGGTGATGAGAAAATTCTTTTTTGGGAAAAGCAGATCAAGCAAACCACCGGGAAGGCTGCCTTCAAAAAAAACGGATCTCCTGCACCCGGAACCGGAAAAGAATTTGCTGGTTTGGTTTGGGCATTCTTCTTATTTCCTGCAGGTTGACGGAAAGCGGATACTGGTTGATCCCGTTTTCAGCGGGGCTGCTTCTCCCCTGTCATTCACCACAAAAAGTTTTCCGGGCAGTGATGTATTTTCTACGGACGACCTGCCGGAGATCGACTATTTATTCCTGTCCCACGATCACTGGGATCACCTGGATTACAAAACCATCACCAGGCTTAAACCGAAAGTGAAGCAGGTGATAACCGGTCTGGGTACCGCCGCACATTTGGAATATTGGGGCTACGATAAAAACCTGATCATCGAAAAAGACTGGAATGAAAAAATCGACCTGGGCAATGGCTTCAGGGTTTATACCACGACGGCAAGACATTTTGCGGGGCGCACTTTTACCAGGAATAAAGCCATATGGATGTCTGTTGTCTTGCAGACCCCCTCGCTGAAATTATTTTTGGGGGGTGACAGCGGCTATGATACCCATTTTGCCGAGATCGGCAATGAGCACGGGCCCTTTGACCTGGCTATTTTAGAATGCGGACAGTACAATCCCTACTGGAGGTATATTCACATGATGCCCGAAGAGACCGTGCAGGCAGGGATCGACCTGAAAGCAAATAAAATATTGCCGGTACACTGGGCAAAATTTTCACTTTCCCTGCATGATTGGGATGAGCCGATCAAAAGAATCACTGCGGAAGCCGCAAAAAAAAATATGCCCCTCGTCCACCCCATGATCGGGGAAGCAGTAGACCTGAATCAACCGATGGTTTATGCCAGGTGGTGGGAAACCGTTTGATCAGGCCCGGGAACTGCCGCTGCCCGCCGGGATGCGAAAACCCCCGGTCACCTGGACATTTTCAGGTTGCGGGAATTAAAAATTCCTATACCCCGGCAGGTCCGGAGACTAACGGTGATGGACAACTTAATTTTTTATTTCCATAAAAAAATTAACTTTATGACCGGTGATTAACCCGGTAAAAAGAAAAGATCATGGCTAAAGAAAAACAGCAAGCAGATTTCCTGTCGCTTTTGGCTGCTCCCGCCAGGCGGGCGCTGGAAAATAAAGGCATCCGCACCCTGGAACAGTTATCAGGCTATACCGAGGCGGAAATTAAAGCCCTTCACGGCATCGGTAAAAGCGCCATACCCAAGCTAAGCGATGCCTTGGCCACAAAAGGTTTATCCTTTAAGAAATAATATGGCTATAGGCGGTCAAGATTCGGTTATACATATCAGTTAGTCCGGTCCGCCAGGAAAAAAATGTCATGATCCCCTGGCAAAAACCGGAAAAAAGACTATATTGATTGGGCATTTCCCCCCAGATCATCCATAAAAATATTATATGAAACAGGTTATCACAGGTCTCCTCCTGGTCAGCCTGGCTGCCGGCAGCCAGGCACAACACTCGGCAAAAGAAAAAGCAGTCATGGCATACTATTCGGGTTTTGAACAAAAGGACTGGAATGCTGTCGCAGACCAGCTCGCCCGCGGCTTCACATTCACCAGTCCCAACAACGATGACCATATTCCCCTGGACAAATTCAAAGAGAAATGCTGGGGCACGTCCCAATTTTTTAAAAAGGTCGACTACATCAATATGGTTGAAAAAGGCAATACCCTGATGTTGCTGGTAGAGATCCATACCGTGGATGGCAAGACCGTCCGCAACGTGGATGTCTATACCTTTAGCCCTTCCGGAAAGATCAAATCCATCGAAGTATTTTTTGGCGCCGGCTCCAAATATCCGGGCAACAAGGGATAGCCATACCGGCAGGTCATTCTTTGATTAGACCGGCATTCCCGCGCCAGGACTGGTTCGGTTATCCATGATCGTTATACCGTTCGTCAGGCCCGGGCTATGCGGATGTTTTTAATAAACCGGAACAGTCCGTTTGCAGGTCGGCCCTGCCGGTCTCCAGGTGTGCTTATCGGCCCGGGCTTTAGCCGGCACCTG
>DATGFZ010000481.1:0-17201 GCA_035308805.1 Puia sp.
CCTTAGCAAGAAAATCGTAAATGAAATTCTTCATGCTCGCACCCCCTTCAACAACAAATTGGGAACCCAGTTTTGTTTTTGTTTGTGATTCAAAGACAGGTTCAACGACTCTTACTGAAATCGCAGCAACGATACTTTGTCTTATGTCAGAGGTATCGTAATCTTTTTTATAGAAATCACGGATGACCTTTACAAAACCTTCCCGGAATGCCTGCTGATGTGTTCCTCCCTGGGTTGTGAATTGCCCGTTTACAAAACTAAATATTTCTTCTCCGTAATCATTATTATGGGTGAGGGCAATTTCAATATCATCGCCTTTAAGATGAATTATTGGATATTGCAATTCATCTTCATTGGTGCGACGTTTAAGCAAATCCAGCAACCCATTCTTAGAAATATATTTTTTGTCATTGTAATTTATGACCAACCCTGCATTCAGGTAACAATAATTCCAGAATTGATTGTCTAGATAATCATTATTGAAATGAAAATTCTTAAATACCGATTCGTCCGGGATGAACGTTATCAGCGTTCCGTTTTCTTCAGCCGTTTTCGCTTCTTTATACTCTTTTTTCAGAATTCCTTTCTCAAACTCTGCTGTTTTTTCTTTCCCTTCACGAAATGCGCTTACCTTAAAATAGTTGCTCAACGCATTCACTGCTTTTGTACCAACGCCGTTCAAGCCAACCGATTTCTGAAACGCTTTACTGTCGTACTTCGCGCCGGTATTTATTTTGCTCACGGCGTCAACTACTTTACCAAGAGGAATACCACGTCCGTAATCGCGAACCGCAACCGTTTTTTTATCAATGGAAATGTCAACCTGCTTGCCATAACCCATTGTATATTCGTCAATGCAATTGTCTACGACTTCTTTCAGCATTACATAAATTCCGTCGTCAGCGCTGCTGCCGTCGCCAAGTTTTCCGATATACATCCCGGGTCGCACACGGATATGTTCACGCCAGTCCAGGCTCTTGATACTTTCTTCCGTGTATTCAAAAAGATTCTGTTTGGTTTCAGCCATTTGGGTTTACGATTTTAGATGTACGAATTACGATTTGTATAAATCGGGGCATCTCCATTAATTCTTAATTCATGACCATCATTTATCCCTCGTTTGTCAGCCAGTATTTGTTCTCCAATTATCACTGTTTTGTTCGATCTGTTGCGCCAACCACGCCCTTCAGCCAAGGTCGCACACCTGAAAATCAAGCAGTCAGGGGCGGCTTGTAAACGCGCAAATATAAACAAACGGTATAAAAGCAGGATTCCATCATTATGCACAGTGTGTATAAAAATTTTTCTCGCCGGTTTTCTTCGCATGAAAAGGGAAAGCGGAAATTCGGCAATCGACATGAAAATCCGCATGCTTTTTTACCGCCTGATGCTTGTCCTGCACAACCTGCCAGGTTAAAACGTATTATTTTCGCACATGGCACAAAAATTCTTGGAACTATACCATGTCAGCGTTCTGGCCGGCGGCACGAAATGTTTAAACGACATCAGTCTCAGCATTCATCAAAATGAACAATGGGCTATTGTCGGAACGTCTGGCAGCGGAAAAACGCTTCTTGCAAACACGTTGGCAGGGAAAAATGTTTATACCGGAAGGATTGATTACTATTTCCCGGCAAAGAAAAATGCCAAAAATGCCATTTGTATTGTTGAGCAACAAAACCGTTTCAAGAATCTCTTCAACACAAGTGATTTGTATTACCAGCAACGGTTTAACAGTTATGATTCGGAACAAACCAAAACGGTCCGACAGGAATTGGAAGACCATTTTTCAGACGCGAATTTTAATGATAACGAATGGCTTGATGTCTTACATATCCGCAATTTATTGGATGAGCCATTGATTCAATTATCCAATGGTGAAAATAAGCGTCTTCAACTTGCCATTGCCTTGTTTGAGCATCCGGAATTATTAATATTGGATGCCCCCTTCGTAGGTTTGGATGTTGAAGGAAGAAAAACATTGCGGGATATTCTGCAAACGATCTCGAAAAAAGGTGTTCATTTTTTACTAGTTACTTCTTTCCACGAAATTCCTGAGTCCATTACCCATATTGCTTGTCTTGACAAAGGGAAATTGATCTTTGCCGATCAGAAAATTAATTTTCGGGGAGATCGTATTCCGGCAAAGGAAAAGAACAAATTGAATGCAGTATTATTGAAAAGCTTAAAATCCAAAACAGAAAATGATTTTAATGTCGCGATAAGCATGGTTAATGTAAATGTCAAGTATGGCGAAAAACAAATTCTTTCTGGCATAAACTGGGAAGTAAAAAAGGGAGAGTGCTGGAATTTAACGGGACCAAATGGTGCGGGCAAATCTACATTACTGAGTTTAATAACGGCAGATAATCCGCAGGCTTATGCCAATGAAATATATTTGTTTGATAAGCGTCGCGGAAGTGGTGAAACCATTTGGGATATTAAGAAAAAATTAGGTTTTATTTCGCCGGAACTGCACTTATATTTTGACTACAGTGCTACTTGCTTTGAAGTGGTAGCTTCCGGTATGTTTGATACCATCGGTCTGTTCCGTCACATAACTGAACAGGAAAACCAAAATATTTTGCGGTGGTTGAAATTATTTCAGGTCGAAAACTTGCGTTTAAAAAGACTGTCTCAATTATCTGTCAGTGAACAAAGAATAACCCTGTTAGCACGTGCATTGATTAAAATGCCGTCATTATTGATTCTTGATGAACCTTGCCAGGGCTTGGATGATGAGCAAATTGATTATTTTACAGATCATATCGACCAGGTTTGTAAAGCATTTGAAACAACGATGGTTTATGTCAGCCATTATCAAAACCAAGTCCCTGCCTGCGTGAATCGATTTCTGCAATTAGAAAACGGAAAAATTATTTCATGAATAAATCCTGAAAACGCATTTTATTTTTCTGGCTATTTCTTATATTTAGTTAAATGACCAAATCCGGGCTAATAACTTGCATTGTATTGTCTCTGTGCAATACTCTTTCTGCCCGAACATACACCGATGTGGAAGCACGTGAAGCCTGGAATGAGATAAAAAATAAACCGGTTACTGAACAAAATTTTGAACAAACCTGCAACTTGATTCAGGATGTTGCTCAAACAAATATCAATATCAGTTACGAAATACTGGCTCAGTATCTTCCCCTGATCAAGCCGACCGGGAACAAACAATGGGCGCATATCTTATTGATGAACTGGGCAAAAGCCAAGGAATCGCTGACTGCATTTGACGAAGCGGATTCTTTATATAAGCTTGCCAGGGAGAATGCATCTGACAATTCAAAAAATTATGATGAAGTATTGGTCGCAACGGTATTGATGTACCTCGAATGGGATAAAAAAGATTCACTTCAAAAATATTTGACAGATGGTGAAAAAATTTGCCGGCAAAACCATGACAACGAGAACCTTTCATTTATCTACACATTTAAGGCAATGTCGAGATTGGAGGATGCTGCTTTCATAAAGCACAATCTTGATAGCGCTATTTTATTGGCTCAACATCTTACCAACAAAAATGCTCTGTTCACTGCAAAATACAATCGTGCTGTTTTTTACAGTCAGTTCGATTTGGAACAGCAGGTAAATGAATTGGGTGAATTGCTTGAGTTAACAAAAGACTCTTCTTTATCACGCAAATCCAAGCTTTATGAGCGTACTGCTTTTAATTTCAGAAACCCTGCGCCGAGTATTTATTATCAACTGATGCTGGTTAATCTTTTATTAACAGACTATGATAATGCCTGGAAGTTCGCTGAATTATTTTATGACGCAACGGTGAAACCTAATCCCAGTGCCCCCCAGGCTGCAGGTTTTAATGCGGTGATGGCAATGGTGAAATCATACCAGGGAGCCTATGGAGAGGCGAGAAATTATCTTGCTCAAAGCACGAAATTATTTCACCTCCTTGGAAATCAAATTGCTTATCCAACTTATAATCTTGCCGCTGGCATGCTCGCTGAGTATGAAAAAAATTACCCGGACGCATTAAATGACTATGCGCAGGCATATAAAAATAGCAGTATGGCCTACGGTCTGCATTTGATGCCTCCTGAAATTTATTATGCACATGCACTTATCCTCAATCAAAAATTCGATTCGGCCCATAAATTATTTTCACAACTTGAACCGATTTTGAAAGCAAGAATGTTTTCGGCCATTGGCTATTACTATTATAAATATTACGCAGAACTGATGAAGGCCAAAGGTGATAACCCTGCATATATTAAATCGCTTGAGACATTTTACGCAATAAAAGATTCGCTTACCAATTTCAATCATTACCGGGCGATACAGGAGGTAGAAACAAGAATGCGCGTTCATGAAAAAGAATTACAAATAAACAGGCTTAATGATGATAATACAATCAAACAAAAGGAATTAAGCACAGAAAAGATCTATTTAATAATATTTTCAAGCCTCGCGGCAATGATCATTGCTTTGTTGATCGCTTACAGCAGGAATCAACTTCATCGCAAACAACAAGCAGAACAAATCGCGAAACAACATGAAATTCTTCAGCAAAATAAAATAATGGTAATGCAAAAACAACATCGCATTGACGTGATGCAAGGCGCAATCGATGCCGAAGAAAATGAACGCCATAAAATTGCAGACCAGTTGCACGATGAAACAGGAGCTATGTTGGCATTGGCTTCCCTCAATATTTCCTCCGTTTTGGAAAAGGGGAAAGATGATTTTCAGTCTCAGTATAAAATTGAAAAAGCCCACGAAATATTAAACACGGTTTCTGCATCAATACGGGATATCAGTCATCGTCTTACACCACTACTAATTGAAAAATATGGATTTCATAAAGCGATTGAGGATATGGCGCATACCGTCAATCTTTCCGGGAAACTAAAACTGGAAACGGTAATTATTGGCTTTGAAGATGATGGTAAATATTCAGTGACCTTTTTGAATAATATTTTTCGCATTGTCCAGGAACTGATACACAATATTTTGAAACATGCACAGGCTACCAGCGCCATGCTCGAACTTGTTGAGCATGAAAATCATATTTCAATAATGGTGGAAGACGATGGTATCGGCATTGACGATCTTACCACAGCCAATGGAAAGGGAATTAAAACAATACAATCTAAAATTGCGTATCTTAATGGACAGATAGAAATCCAAAGGAAAAAAGAGAAAGGTACACTGATTGTGATAGAAATTAATGTGTAAATGACAATAACATGGCGCTGCGATTAGTCATTGCTGACGATCACCCATTGCTGGTCGATGGTTTGAAACAAGTGCTTGAAGAAATTCAAAACGTGGAAGTTGTGGCAACTGCCGGAAATGGATTTGAATTAATCAATGTTTTACGCAAAAACAGGGTTGATATGGTTTTACTCGATTTGCAAATGCCCAGAATGGATGGTATTGATTCTCTTAAAATTTTGAAAAAAGATTTTCCCAAACTTAAAATTGTTGTATTTACCAATTATGGCCAGCCTAAACTTATCAAAGAAATAAGATCATTGGGCGCAAACGGTTACTTGCTGAAAAACAGTACATCAAGCATTTTAAAAGAGGCGGTGAATACAGTCGCTTCCGGGAACAACTGGTTCCAGGACCTGAACCCCGAAGTAAAGCAATCAGTTCTCCTTACCAACGATTTCATGAAAAAGTATCAGCTTACGGAAAGAGAAACTGAGATCATCTGCAAAATTGCAGAAGGGCTTACTACAAAAGAAATTGCTTCGCAATTGTATGTGAGTGAATTTACCATCAATACCCACAGGAGAAACATCTGCAGAAAATTAAACATCTACACGCCTGTCGGTCTGCTCAATTTTGCAAAGGAACACGGACTTGTTTCCTGATAATTTGCTAAAAAATACTTAGAACTAGGTATTTGATACCTTAAAAAACAAAGTGAATTTTGGTTCCGGTGATCGATTCCCTGAACTAACGACATCAGGTTGAAAAACAGGGCCATTTTCCTGATAAATTCCTATATCCTTCAAAAAATACAAAGGGGCTGCTGAAAAAGTGAAATAACCGGGGAACATTGTGCAAGATGTCCCGCATCCCCCAGCCAAAAAAATTAATTGTATGGGAAAATATTTCTTTTCATTATCCATTTTATTATTTTTTTTCTTTGGGGTGAGATCACAGTCCATGGCTCCGGAAAAATCGTTGGACGTCTTGAAAAAAAATATTGTGAAGGTTAACTTGTCAGCAATCGCTGTAGAGGCTTATACCATTCAATATGAACATGTGGTAAATAAAGCCCAGTCCATTGCACTCACTGTGGGACTTTCACCAAATGTACCGTTGCCTTTTAAACAGACTTTGCTAAACGATTTTAAAGGCAATTCCGATGCCAGGCGTGCCATAGAAACGACCGTGTTTTCCAAATATACGGCTACGCTCGAATATAGATTTTACTTTAGTGGCAATGCTCCCAAGGGATTTTACTTTGCCCCTTTTGCAAGATACATGAACATGAAAATAGGCCAGGATTACACTTTTACTCCAAGTGACGGTTTATTGCATCATGCACACATGAATGGAAAATTTGATGGAATAGGGGCAGGATTTTTATTGGGAGATCAGTTTTTGATTGGCAAGAATTGGGCAATTGACTGGTGGATAATCGGGCCTTTTTACGGATCAAATATTACTGCAGATTTTATTGGAACAGACCCTATGATGGGTGATATGTCTCAACAAGACCTGGACAATCTGAAAAATAATATTGAAAGTGTGAAACTGCCATTATATAAAACGTCGGCAACCGTAACGCCATCCACCAATACGGTCGAAGCCAAATTGGTAGGGCCCTATTTTGGCTTGCGTGCTATGGGAGTTTGTCTTGCATACAGGTTTTAATATTATTGTTAACAAAAACTAATAATATGAAAAAAGGTTTTTTATCCGGAGCGAAAATTTTGTGCTGTATTTTTATTTTACATACAGTCGTGTTCTCTTCTTTTAGTCAGTCAAAAGCAACAATGTCTTCCGATTGCACTTTTGGAAATTGTGTATGCATTCAGGGCTCGCTCGATCTGACGAATCTCAAATACTCAAGCAGCGGTTCATCTTCTTCTGATCAAAGCAGACTCGGCTTTAATCTGGGGGTTTTTGTTTTTCACCCGCTTCCCAGCAAGATGAAAACGGGGTCTTTGGCATTAACCTACGGGTTGGAATTTATTCAGAAAGGATCAAAATATGACTATGGGGGAGGGGACAAAGAAACGATCACTTTGGGTTATTTGGAAGTGCCTGTGGATCTATTATACGAATACAAATTGCAAAATTGCTCCAGCATTTTTGGAGGTGTAGGCGTTTATCTTGCTTACGGTTTAGGGGGTAAGGATAAATACACGTATAGCGGGCAAACCGTCAGTTCAAATTCTTTCAGTGACAGTACGGCTAAAAGATTTGATGCTGGTTTTCGAATCAGCGCAGGCTACCGCATGTCTTGCAATTGGTCGGCAAGCATAGTATACGAGTTCGGGATTTTAAATATCGGTCAAAGTTCAGGTGGTGCGGGCAGTTCGGGCTATTCGGTAAAAAATCATCTTTGGAGCTTCAATTTTGCATATTGCCTGGGTGATTTGATGGGCAGGAAAAAATAGGGGGGACCTGACCGGGTCTGATAAAATATAAGCAGATGGTTTCTTCATATGTAAGCGCAGGTCCGATTTTCCTGCGCTTTTCGTTTGTAATTAATTGATTATAAATAGATAATAAATATCTAAGGATTATATGTAACAAAATCTATTTTCTTTTTTCTGTTATTTATCAAATGCGTAATTTTAGATTATCAGTTCATTTAATACCAACTACATTTGATGAACGATTTGATTAGCCCTCACTTACCATCCATTAATTCTGACGCGAACGCCCGTTAATTCTTTTTTTTAATTTTTAAACTTGTGAAGTATGTACTCGTATGCATTGCTGGAAAAGAATTGCTATTACTTAGTGAAAGAAAAAGAAGAAGACACAATTACATTGATTAAAATAAATTTTGAAACAGATAGTTGTGTTCATGTATCTAAATATGATGAAACCACTTTATTGGAATGGCGAAAAAAAGCTGACCCCATTTTTGATATTCTTGAATTACTTGATGACGATAAAGTGAAAGAGTGGCAGGTTGTCTATAAGGACAATCTCGGCACTTATAATTACGAGGAAGAAGATGACGATTGAGTATAAAGGTATTGGTCACCAGAGACGGCACCTTTGATTCACTGGCTTTATCTCATCATTTAACGCTCACGGTAAGTCCCAATCTTTTTTTTATGGTTTGCCAGACTGGCATAATATCAGGCGATAGTTTGAAATAAATTACCGCAGGAAAATATATTGCGATAAAAACAAGACTCCGCACAATGATCCAAAGGTATCCATGGCGGTTTGAAAATAAATAATAGCATACAAAAAAATCTGCTGCAGGTAACAACAGGGCATAGGCCGTTTTTGCATTAAAGGGCTGCATGTCAAATTTCTTCAGTAAGAAAATATATCGGATCAGGTTATATACCGTAAATGAAAACAGCGTGGCAATTGCCGGTCCTGTTATGCCAATCGTTTTGGTTAGCAGATAAGTCAACGGCAATGAAATTCCCAATAAAACGATCCCGGTAATAAAATCAAACCGCCAGAAAGTAGATGTAGCAATGATTTGCGCGTTAAGTCCTGTGCCCATATCGATAATGCAATTCAGGCCCAGGAAAAGAAATACATATTTCGCATCCAGATAACTTTCCTGCAGATGAAAGGTTAGCACGCCATCCGTAAAATTCAACCATATTAGGGAAAAAATCCCTGCTGAAAAAATAAGCTGGTTGACAGAGGACCTGTGGTAAATGATGTTTATTTTCTTAAAATCTTTATCCTTCCAGGATTTTGACAATGGCGCCATGGACGCACCGATAATTCCTCGTTGGGGAGCCTGCATAATGCTGGTCATGTATTGGGCTAAAGTAAAACTGGCCGCGGTGGCCAGACCTTTCGGCATGACGGCCGCGATGACAACTCCGGAATAAACTGTAGCAATGTTGTGCAGCAAAGAACCACTCCAAATTAACAGGGCAAGGGTAGCGATTTTTCTTTTGAATTTTTTTGTAACACGGCTTAGGGAAAAAGTAAAATAAATTTCTTTTTTAATGACCAGGTATGATAATAATATGACAGCAATGATCAGATATCCGAATGAATACAATTTTATGAATGAATCGAAACTTCTCAAAAATTTAGTGATAAAAAGAACGATCAGTAGTGTAGTAAATGCCCTGAATTGAAATTCCTTCAAATAATTCGTGAATACCGATTTTTTTAATTGCCAGGCGTATGCTTCGAGCAAAGAATATATTGTCAATCCAAATCCAAATATAAAAATCCAATGATAATATATTACCAATTCCGGCGAATGTTCGCCGAATTTCCTAATAAAGAAATTTTGGAAAACAAGTCCTCCGGCAACAACCAGGATAAAACCTGCAACTGCTGCTACCAGCGTCAGGGTTATCATATCGTTTTTCTTATTCGGAAGGTTGTCGTCATAATAAGGATAGAACTTAAAAACGAAACCCTGCATGCCAAGGTTTGCGCAGGAATACATGATGAAGGCGATGGAAGTAAATATAGTGGTTAAGCCATACTCTGCAGGTGTAAAACCTCCCTGACGCGTAAACAGGTATGTATTTAAAATACCTAAACCAAAACCGAAATATACAATGCCGGAAGAAAGTATGCTTTGCCGCCTGATTGTGCTCATGCAGATTTTAAGATTCCATACAAAGATGAGCGATTTTTATTTATTCATCTTTTTTTGTGTAAACATAAAAATTCCTGTTTACCTCGACATTATCCGCAGGTAAGGCCAATTCAAGACTTTGCCAGGCTTCGGTGGGATTGATAAAAATATCTTTTTTATCTCCTGCAGTAATTTTTACCGGCATGTTAAATCCGGCAACGCAGTTTGTCCAGCGATATTCAATTGTCTTTCCATTTATTCTGTATTCCAGGATAGGAATTTTTGTCGTGCGCAAATACTGATCAAACACCTTTGAAAAGTCAATTCCTGATTGATTGGAGATATAATCCTCAATGTCTTTGCTGTCGACAGTTTTATGATAAAATGTCGAATTGATTCCGTGTAAGATCTGTCTGAATTTTACATCGTCATTTATGACCTGACGGATCGCGTGTATCATGTTTGCGCCTTTGTAATACATATCCCCCGAGCCTTCTTCATTGACCCCGTAATGCGCGATGATCGGTCTGTTATTCACAATATTTTTTCTGATACCGGCGCAATAATCGTTTCCTGCTTCAATTCCATCCTGGCAATCTGTATAAAGGGTTTCAGCATAATTGGTGAATCCTTCATGCACCCACATGTCTGCCAGGTCGTTAGTGGTTATGCTGTTGCCCATCCACTCATGTCCGCTCTCATGAACAATAATAAAATCCCATTTCAATCCCCAACCAGTTCCGGAAAGATCTCTCCCGAGATATCCGTTTTCAAAATGATTGCCATAAGCTACATCACTTTGATGTTCCATGCCAAGATGCGGCGCTTCCACCAGTTTATATCCATCTTCATAAAAGGGATAAGCACCGTACCAGTATTCAAAACACATTAACATGCTGTCGACTTGTTTAAATTGTCTTTTTGCTTTTTCAAGATTATAATCAAGCACCCAATAATCACAATCTAATTTTCCTTTCACCCCTTTATAGTCTTCATGCCAGGTGACATATTTACCGATGTACGGAATAATATCGTAATTGTTGATGGGATTTACCACTTCCCACTTAAATGTTACCGTTCCATTGTTATTGAATTTTCTTTCTTTCAATCTTCCATTCCCCACCGCCACCAATGTGTCAGGAACGGTAACTGACAGAGAAGCCCCGTCGTCCGGTTCATCGCTTTGATGATCTTTACACGGATACCAAACGCTTGCGCCCAATGCTTGGCAGGCGACGGTCATCCAAGGTCTGCCGGATTTGTCTTTTGTAAAGATCCAGCCCCCCTCCCATGGCGGACGTACGGCTATTTTAGGATACCCCTCGTAGTTAATAAAAATACTTTCGGTTTTCCCTTCCGCCAGCATTTTTGGAAATTCAACATGAAATGCATTTCCTTCGCGGGTAAATGTCAGCTGCTGATTATTCCAATTAATGCTTTTTATGGCTAATGGCTCCTGCAAATCGATCTGCATTATTTTTCCAGGCTTTAGCACTTTAAAAGTTATTGTATTACTCCCCGTAATAAATTTTATTTCAAAATCCGGCTTTACCCAAATATCGTAGCGCAACACATTCCACCATGCTCTTTGGGGTGTTATGCTTCCCCGCAAGGTATCAGCATGTGTAAATTGTTTTGCTGGTCTTTGTCCGAAAGAAGATTGCATTATACAAATTGATGCAACCAAAATGATCAGTTTAAAATCGTTCATTTTTCACAAATTGAGGCGCGGGGGGTGACGATCCACATCAGTCCGTGTGTAATGAAGATAAAAATCATTTTGCATTTATTTTTCTAAAATACATAAATGGCAAAAAACAAAACGGGGCGTAATTAAACTACGTCCCGTTGCACAACCGACCCTAATCTATAAAACTAAAACTTACTTATCATGATGTTTCATCTGAGGAATCTTTTTTGATGTGTTATTTTCATCATCTTCACCATGTCTTTGCGGGTTTTCTATTTCGCTGTCATCGTTCTGATTTTTCCAATTTGTGTCCATATCCCGGCTGTCACTTTTTTGATTCCTGCCTTGTCCATTTTGCTTTTGGCTTCCTTGGTGAGATTGAGTTTCTTTTTGTCCCATCTTAGAGTTTTGATTCTTTCCTCCTGTTGAGTCGTGATGTTTCGAAGAGTCATTTTGTGCTCCCTGATTTCTCTTATCAGTTTTATCTTTTTGCACGTTTTCTTTTTCTTTGTTTTGCATAATGTGATTTTTTGGTTTAAAGAATATTCTTTACCAAATAAAATTTCAAAAACAATACCAGTACATGCCAAAGGCGGATTCCGGATAATAATTGCTGATTAATAAATGTTTAAGAGGTTTTGCATCCACAATGAGTAGATAATATTCTACGAAAGATATGCAGATGGGTTGGTACGCGTAAACGCCGGCCGCCTAAACGTGGAAGGAAAAAGGGGTTAAACTTCGTTTTCGTGCACGTTAAAAAACCAAGAGCCCCAAAATAAATAGTTGATAGGTCAGGCATTGAATGCTAAGGGAATATGCCCAGCTCCGCATAGCTTGTTGCCACTTTATTTATGGCAACAATATAAGCAGCAGTGCGCATGTCGGGTATTTCATGATTTGCTTTCCAGCAATCCATAATTTCTTTTGTGGCGGTGCTCATCGTTTCTTCAAGACCACTATAAACCAAATCAACTTCATCGGCTCCGTGCATGATGAATTCCCTTTCTTTTCCTTCAACTTTTTTTCCTGTTAACCCTTCCATTTGATTAAGTATATGTGCGTTCAGGTTTTCCGTAAAGCGTTTTTCCATCCTGCCATAGCGCACATGACTCAAATTTTTCAGCCACTCAAAATAAGAAACCGTCACACCGCCCGCATTCAGATACATGTCGGGAACTACCAAAACTCCTTTATTGATAAACACTTCATCGGCTTCTGGAGTGAGCGGACCATTTGCAGCTTCTGCAATTATTTTTGCTTTGACACGGGGTGCATTTTCACCATTAATAACATTTTCCAGTGCGGCGGGAATTAAAATATCGCAGTCCTGCTCAAGCGCATCTGTCGATTTT
The DNA here is from genome assembly GCA_035308805.1 of Puia sp. Classification (GTDB taxonomy): domain Bacteria; phylum Bacteroidota; class Bacteroidia; order Chitinophagales; family Chitinophagaceae; genus Puia. The sequence goes on from DATGFZ010000481.1 coordinate 12,782, forward strand.
GCAAGATTGGTCGCACCCGGGAAGTTTAAAATCGCACCAGTTTTTTTTCTGTGCTGGAAAACTTCTTCTTCATTCAATCCATCTGTATTCATTATGGCACCTTCAAATTCAGCGAGTGCTATAACTTTTGCTCCACCTTCGCGGAAAAATTTTGCAGCGTGATACCCCACATTTCCTAATCCTTGCACTATTACTGTTTTTCCGGCAATGCCAGGTGATAATTTTAGTTTATCCATCACATCCTTCATGTGACTCACTTCGCGGATTCCATAAAAAACGCCAAGACCTGTTGCTTCTTTTCTGCCCCGAACACCCCCTTGCGAAACTGGTTTTCCGGTAACACAACCAAGCCCATCAATTTCCCCTGGACGCATGCTCATATACGTATCGAGAATCCACGCCATTTCTCTTTCTCCGGTTCCATAGTCAGGAGCGGGCACGTCAGTTCCCGGCCCGATGAAATTCTTTTTAATCAATTCCGAAGTATAACGACGTGTGATTTTTTCCAGTTCGTATGGCGTATATTTTTTGGGGTCAATGCTGATACCGCCTTTTGCCCCGCCAAACGGAACGTTAACGATTGCACATTTGTAGGTCATCAGCGCAGAGAGTGCCATCACTTCATCCAAATTCACCGACAGCGCGAAACGAATTCCGCCTTTGCTTGGCAGCTTATGTTGCGAGTGCTGAACGCGGTAGGCTTTGATAACTTCAATTTTATCGCCGATTTTAACGGGGAAGAACATCCGGTAAACAGAATTGCATTGTTTTATCTGTTCAAGAATTCCGGGATCCCAATTGGTAAACTTTGCCGCTTTGTCAAAACTTTTTTCAACGGCTTCAAAAAATTTATATTCAGGCATAAAAAATATATTGGTTAATGATTTATATGGTGATAGCTGACAGCCGTTTGATTCTAACACGAACCTCTCTTCAACCCATTATTTCTCTATCTTGCTTATTTTCCTGTCTAAACTCGCCACATAAATGAAAAGTCCGGCGAGAATGGCTACCAACACCGCGATAACGACATAGATTTTTCCACTTGAACGAAAGGCGGTTGCCATTTCCGGTGTTTTATTTGCGACGCTATCCTGAGCATAAGTTACTGCGCATGGCAATAACAGTATGAGGGTAATCAGTAACCTAAAGCATCTCTTAAGCATTGTGTAATTTTTTTTCGAGTAATAATTGCAGGCGAATTCGCAAGGTGGTTATCCAGGTACCCAACAATGCCCAACCCGGAATGGCTCCAAACCAAAATATTATGCGCATTCGACTGTCTATGTCTTTTGTATCGAGTGCGGGATTGCCCATTCCGCCGGGATGAAGGCTTTCAACCATTCTCGGGATGATCCATATTGTCGGAAAGAGCATCGCGAATGCAAAAATATTATAGACTGCACCCAGGCGCGAGCTCTTATCAATATCAGTAACAGAATTGCGGAGAACAAAATAGGCGAGATAAATAAGTAGGGCGATGACCGCGCCAATTTGTTTTGGATCATTACTCCAAAAGGCACCCCAGGTAAAACCAGCCCAGATAGAACCTGTAATTAACCCCAGTAACCCAAAAACAATTCCTGATCTTGCAAACTCTACGGCATAAATATCAAAACGAATATTGTTAGTGCGCAAATATTTGATGGAATAAACAACAGAGGTTATAAAAAATATCATCATACTAAACCACATGGCAACATGGAAGTAAAGATTGCGGATGGTTTCGTTTAAAATCGGTTTTGCCGGTACGCCACCCAAAAACCCTGCTGTGAATGTGTAGAGTAAAAAAATCAAGCTCAATATTTTCCACCACTTACTGCGAAGCATAAATTGTTCTTGTTGGCAGCCGTTATAATCTTTTGTTTTAGAAGCTAATCGTTAGCACAACCGACCACCGTAATTGGAACGCAAAAATAGGGTAAAGCGGGTCAATTTATTTACTAATCATAAAAAAAACTTACGGGCGTTAGTTTAATTGCACGAGAAGATAACAGTTGAGCGATTATAAGCATGGCAGAAAAATTATTTTTTACTGGTAGGGGAGGAGGATCAAATTCGAAGATCGAAAAGAAAATTTTTAAAAGATTTGTCGGAGGTGAGAAGAGCATTGCTGCTAATTTTATGCTTTCCATATTTTATCCGTAATTTCTGTCTGCCCCTGTGACAATCCCCAAGTCTTTTATTTTGTTTAGTCCAGTTTAAACACCTGAATCTATAGAAAATTTAAAAGCTTATGCATGTTAAAATAAAGCGGAGCGGATGCACTTTTTACACTTTAACGTATTTGCTGCCAGGAGGTTTGCCTGTTTGAATTAGTCTTTCCACAAAAAAGGAAAAAGAATCAGTGCGAGAATGACTACCATTATATCAAAAGCTGCAAGCAATAAAATAATAAAGGTTAGTCCGCTTTGCAATACATTTGAAAATGCGATGTTTGATAACCTAATCAATAATAATAATTGAGGAATGATCAGCGGGAAACCCATGATCGCCATTAATGCTGCGCTTTGCTGCGCGCGTGCCGCAATAGCGGCCAAAAAAGTAAAAACCAAACTTAAACTTACTCCGCCGAAACAACTGATTGCTATAAATAAAAACGGATTTTGAAGCGGACTACCCAATAACAATTGAAAAAGTAAAAAACTGAGTAAATTCATTACCAGCATTAGGGCACCATTGAATAATAATTTGGCAACAATAAAATGATTTGCACTGGCGATTGAATAAAAATATAATAATCGCCCGTGATTTTCCTGTAAAAAACTTTTTGCAACCGCATTGATGCAAATAAATAACTGCATCATCCAAAAAAGCGCTTTCCAAACAGTTTCTTCCGGTTGGCCAATGGCGAGATATAACACAAAAATCGTGGAGGCTACGTAAAGCAGCACGCCATAAAAAGAATACTGCTGGCGTATTTCAAGCAATATATCTTTTTTAAAAAGGGTTAAAATGTATCGTAGCGACCTTGAAATATAAATTATTTCTGCAAAAATAGGGTTTGCGGATCTTTCTATGGGAATTGATCAAAAACTAACGAAATATTCGTTTATTGCTCTATTTTTCTGCGCCATATTTTATTGCTGTTCCTGGACGTTAGCAATATGGTGTTGATTGATAGGTCTGTGGTTAAATTGAGCAAAATCTAAGCGAACCATCAACCGGATGGCGATTCTTTGTATGAATAACCAACTTCTTCAATTTTCCCCTGAGCGGACGGCAAAGCCGGAATAAATATTATGAAAGGGCCAATAAAGGAAAATAACCGAAAATTGTGTGATAACCTGTACCGAAGGCTTGCTACAAAAATTAAAAAAGATGTTACGGATCTAGTTATATGGGAACTGACCTGATTTTATTGCCAGGTTCATGATCATGCCACCCGATGCCCTTACGCTTCCTCTCCTTTGTAGTAGCAATTTCTGCAGCGGGGTTCGTATATGTCTTTTTCTCCTAAAAAAATTTGTGCATCCTGCGTTGTTTTTCGGTAGGAATAATTAGCAATGTTTCCGCATCTTACACAAATAGCGTGCAGCTTGGTTATATAATCCGCTTTTGCAAGAAGGTTGGGAACTTGTCCAAACGGCTTGCACAGATAATCCATATCGAGCCCTGCAATAATAACGCGCATTCCGGTATGCGCCAGCTCCTCGCAAACATCTGGCAGATCATCATCAAAAAACTGGGCTTCGTCGATACCAATCACCTCAGCGTTTTTGGCCAGAGACAGTATGATCTTTGAATTGGCAACGGGATTAGAGATGATTGCATTTTCATCGTGCGAGACAATGTTTCTTGCATCATAACGGACATCCATATCCGGCTTGAAAATTTCCACCTGGAGATGGGCAATTTTTGCGCGCTTAAGCCGGCGGATCAGTTCTTCCGTTTTGCCTGAGAACATTGATCCGCAGATGACTTCTATCCAGCCGCGACGCATATTGTTAATATTTGGCTCAATAAACATAAGGCTTGAAAAACTTTTATATTTTTATGGTTTGATTTTTGATTTTTGTATCATTGAATAATCAATATGGAACGATTGCAGGAACTTATCGGCAAATTAAAGGAACAATTTGAACAAAATGTTCCGGCATCGCAAATGTTGCTGACTACTCAGCTCATTCAGAGTGAATTATTCAGAACAAATCAACAACCATCTTCAACCCTCGGCACGGCAAAAGTAGCAGTTACCATGCCATCTGCAATGAAAATTAATGTGGTTGAGAAAGAAGCTGAGAAAGCCCCTTCGCCGGAGGTGGATGTTGAATTAAAGAAGTTCGCACAGCCCATAAAACAGGAACCGAACGACAATTGGTCGTACAATAATCCGATGGCTGAAATTCCCACACTTGCGCAACAACGGATCGCTAAGGAAGTAAATGATTTTATTGGCAATGACAGCATTTCTTTAAAC
>DATGFZ010000482.1:0-6233 GCA_035308805.1 Puia sp.
ATAGTAAAATTGTACCGTCGATGCCAGACATGCGCACTGACAATATCAATATACGAAAAACCAGAGATATAGGAATTATCGGCACTGCTGATTTAAAATGTACGGGATATTTCAGCAGAATAGTTCCAAGCTTTCCTTCCATAAATTTATTAAAAAAAGTATGTAAATGAGAATATGGTCGTTGCATCCAAAATATCTTGACACAAAAGGGCTCCTTGCACTGTGGCGCGAAACTTTGTTAGCAAAAAAAGTACTGGAGAATAGAACCATAGGTTATAAAAACCATCCTCAATTGAAAAGGTTCAAAAATGCAGAAAATCCGCTTGCTGCGATAAATCAATATTTATCAGAAGTACATGAAGAGGCCTGCCGGAGGGAATACCATTTTGACAAGAATAAAATCAATTGGGGGTTAAAAAAAAGTAAATTGACAGTAACCAAAGGACAGCTGGAATACGAAAAAAGGCACTTATTAAATAAGCTGGAAAATAGAGATCCAGAAAGATTTCGCACGATCAGCAAAATTAAATTCTTTGAAACGAATTTTCTTTTTGAATTAATAGAAGGAGAAATTGAGGACTGGGAAACAATTAAATGACCCATAAATAGCAAATCGTTTCCGATAATTTACAAATTGATTCAAATATCCGGAAATAAAAAATTCAGAGAATGCTTTATTAACCTCACCATCCGGCAAGAAGGGTTAGGTAAGGCATTTCTTTGGCAATAGAATAAGTATGATATTGCAACCATACCATGATGGACTGTATTATCTTTTTCTTTGGGCATTCAACATTAAAGCAATATCAGCTTTGGATAAATATTTGCCATTTACGATAACTGCATTTATTTTCTGGGTGTTTCTGATATCGGTTAAAGGATTGTCTTCAAGAATTACCAGGTCTGCGAGTTTTCCTGCCCTTACGCTACCCATTTCGTTTTCTTTATATAAAAATTTGGCGGGATTGATGGTAGCGGTTTGAAGAGCCTGCAAATTGGTTAATCCTGCATGGTGTAAATTGACCAATTCCTGTTGCAATCCAAATCCCGGAACGCAAAACGGGTTGTTCACATCAGTTCCGGCAAGAATAATTACACCTTTATTTATAAGAAATTTAGCTGCCGCTCCGAATGTTCTTTCTAATGAAGGGGGGAGCGATGGAACTTCATGCATCCAGAAGTTTACGAAACCCATCGTCAAATATTCAAGCCCTTTGGTTTGCTTTACCGAGACATCGGGACTTTGGCTGCGTCCCTGAATGAGGGTTAACGTGGGGACTATAGCTACTCTATTTTTAATCATTTTGCTTAACACTTCAGAAGATAATTGAAAATCTTTGTCAGTGACGTCTCCGGGTTCGTTGTGAACCATAAATTCTACGTTTTGCGTAGAGTGCACAGTATCTAAATAGTGCCTCGACCAACGAAGTAGTTCATCTTCTTTTCCGGTAAGAAAACGATTCACATTAAAGTTGTGTTCAAAACTTCTTTGTCCTGCGTCGAGCGCTTCTTCGAGCCCTATAACAATTGGCAAATGCCCTTCCATAGCAATTCCTTTCTTTTTGCACTCGTCCGCGATAGCCAGGTAAACGGCTTCAGACAGCAAACTATAAATTTTAATAAAATCGTAACCGGAATTATACAAACTATCAACATAATGTCTTCCCTGCATGTCCGTTTCAGCTATCAGTGCATGCTTGAAAAAGGGTTTGCCACCGTCAATTATCGGGCTTCCGATAACCATGCGTGGACCAACAAATTTACCGGCATCAATTTCGTTTCTTAACTTCAGCATCTCTTCGCTCCCCCACATATCCCTTATACCAGTAACGCCATTTGCGAGAAATAAAGGAATGTATTCGAAACGGTTGGAACTATCATCGCCGGCATCATGAATGTGCATGTCCCATAATCCAGGCATAAGAAATTTGCCGGTACAATCATAACTTTTAAGCTCAAGATTCTTTAAGTGACCGGAAGAAATTGACCTGATCCGGTTGCTGTCAATGAATACAGATTGTTCTTTAAGTAAATTCCCATTTTCTACATCAATAATGTTGATGTGATCTAAATAATACTGCGCATTACCAAATAAATGCGTGGCGAGAATAACACATAGCAATAAAAATCTGTACAATTTGTTTTAATTTAAAGATAGAAAGTAAATTGAGCAATCTGCCTACCGGTTGCATTCAAAAATACGATTTAACGTCGTTGAATTTTTAAACGATTATTTAGCCTGGGCGGGTCTAAATCTATTTTCCTGCAATATCCGGATATTGGTCATTTCGCTCTTCTATAGATCTCCGCTGCCATCAAGAAAGTTGATTTAGCTAAAGGCCCTTTTTTCATGGCATTAACCCAATGTAAGCATTGGCGGATTTTGAGATATTTTCCTTTTTCTTCCACCCATAATATAATCATTTCCTAATCCTTAGGCTCCCACAATTGAATTTTATTTCCTTCAATGTCTAAAATATGAACAAATTTACCATAATCATAAGTTTCAATTTGGTCAAGGATCGTTACTTGTCCCTTTTTCAGTTCTTCAACCAATCCTACTAAATTCTCTACCCGATAGTTTATCATAAAGTCCTTTGTTGAAGGCTCAAAATATTTTGTGTTTTCTGTAAATGGATTCCACTGGGTAAGTCCTTTTTTAGAGCTGTCATCAACCTCCCGCCATTCAAAACTTGTTCCATACGGGCTGGTCTCGAAGCCAAGGTGTGTTTTATACCATTCGTTAATTGTTTTTGGGTCTTTACATTTGAAGAAAATGCCCCCTATCCCTGTTACTTTTTTCATTTTTGTTTTTTTAGTTTGATATAATTTTTCTGTAACTGATTTTTCCATACATGTTTCAACAAAGTATATCAACGGCAACATTGTCAAGTGAATTTTGGTGGCTTGTTGTTTTCAACCATTGAGTTTATTTTCGAGAATGTTTTTCAAAGATGAGAAACTAATATCCATATCCTTCGCTACATGTTTTTCTACCATTGGTATCAAAATGTTCAGCGGGTATTTCAACGTGCCAAGATTGCTCCAGAATACTCTGGTTTGATTATCGGATAATGATTCTGTTTCCATGGTTATATGGGCACTGGTTGTCATAGGCTTTACAAAACGAATTTCTGTTTCAATCCTTTTTCCTTCAATAATGTTCTTAATTTCTTTTTCTCCTTCACCTGCGTTCTTATTTCCGCTCCATGCATAAATATATCCGACTGTACCGTCTGTTCCTTTGAATTCTTTTTTTCTATCAGGAGCAGTCTTTGCATATTTGTTGAATTCATCCTGGTTTTTGAGCAATTTTAAATAGTCAAATACTTTTTGCCGGGGGGCATTAATTGTAATATCACGTTTGACATAATGCTCCCTTTTCATGAAAAGCGCCACGATCAAAAGCAAGACAATGATGCCTGCGATTATAAATAGGATTGTAATTATGATATTCATTATTTTGTTTTTTACATTGTAGTTTCATCGGAGTTATTTCTGCAACTTTCCCAAGTTCTTTTTATGATTGATGTGCCACCTTTCTTCTTAAAATTAATGAACTGATAAGTGTTACAATCAATCCGACTGGCAAAATCTCCACATATGTCATCATTGCATTAAATTATGAATTTTTAAACATGCTGACAAAATTTGCCATTTCGTTAGTAATGGTCTTGAATTTAATTATTCTTTCCTTGACGAGGATTATAATAAGTTGAATGCATCTGAGCAACGGGTTGTGGTATTATCAAAATATTTTGCAGGCATTGCAATTTTAATTTCCTGTTTAGGATTGTTTGGTTTAGCTACTTTTACTGCACAAAAAAGACAAAAAGAAATTGGCATAAGAAAAGTGACTGGTTCATCTGTATATGATGGTCCCCAAAATTAAGTGCGGTATTTAAAAATGAAATTTTCATATTAAGACTTAATATCACAAGAGCAAAACCAGGCGCAAATTCACTCATGGATATTATTAAATGGATCCAAAAAATAAAATGCTATTGTTTGATTCGACCGGATCTAAAAGAATTCATGCATGCGCTCAATTTCCCAAAGCAGCCCTTACCCCACATTGGTATAGCCACGTTATTAATCCCAATGTAGTCGGTCGGTCGTTCTACTTGAAAACAGACTGACCGACTAATGCTTAATGGTTAATCCTGCCCGGATTCATCATAATTTGTCAATAGGATTGATAAGCGTAGATTTTAAGGCCATTTTCATGTTAATGGTAATCGCCGCTATGGTCAAATCAGGGTAACCTTCCAATTCCAATGGAAACCCTTTTCGTAAAGTCAATTCCTGCATTCTGCTTTGCATAGATAACTGGCCAGTCATTTCCGCCTGCAATGTCACTAGAATCGCCGCTATTTGTACTATAAAACAGATTGTTGGTAGTCAATTGTATGGAATCATATGACACATAGGGAACTGTCTGCCAATTCAGGATTTCAATACAGTTACCAGCGGCACAAATATTCATATAGTCGGATGAATCGGTGTAGTAAAGACCAAAAATGGGAACCTGTAAAATCTGGGGATTGTCGAAGCCAAGAGAGAGATGTGTCAAAGACCCGACAGTAGAACCCCAGGACAAGCTGTCGTATTGAAATCCGAATTTTCGCTTAAGGGTTATTTTGACCGTATCATAGGCGACATTTTTCTTGTCATCTTGAACTTCAAGTTGAAATTCGCGAATATAAGAGTTCGTAACAGGTTGAACATCGCCCGTAAAACCGTTCGTAACAGGTACAGTATTTTCCACCATATACGCTACAGTACTATCAGCATTCACAGACATAATTTGTGAACCCAAACCTGTCGCTATGGTGTCGACTTCCGTCCATACATAGGAAACTATTGTACCTGCAGAATCGTGCGACGACTTGCCATTGAGGATTGCCAAATAGCGGCAACCCCAGCCTTTCTGGGCTACATAAAGCGTAGTGTCTGGTCCTGCGACGGCGACAAGGGGATTTGGTGGGAAAGGTTTAACTATCGTAGTAGTATTATTCCTTTTACATCCAAAGACAACAAGGAAACCAAGCGACAGTATGAAAAATTGCTTATCCATCAGCCATTGGTTTGAGGTTTAAAACCAGTATTGAATATACGAAAATTGAATTTAAATGTGAAAAGAGATTTCTTTGCCATATGCGGGAAAGCAAGCCGACTTTAAATGCTGACTGTACTGGATATTGCTATTCATCCTCGCTACTCCGTCCTCAACGTTTTCTATGGATTTGCAACAGCCTGGAAGTGGTAAAGACAATTTCTTCGAAGGTTTTGAGATATCACCAATTAATTCTTTCACAGCAGCAGGCTCAGCCTAACCATTGGCGGAGTGAAATCATATAATCAGGATAACCTTTGTGGCAAAAAGGAACGGATGAGCACTTTAAGATCTTCATTGGTTTTAAGAACCGGGTCTGTACCAATCTTTGTGTTTGGTCAGATGGATATGTTGGGAATTTAGTGGTCCGAAGCCTTGGTCAACTGCGGGGTGCCATCAGAAGCCTGTACGAAAACTACAATTCCAGTTTTCATCTATTCCATTTGAAACGCTTAAGTGAATTTGAGATAACAGAACAACAGTTTGCGCATCTGATCGGAAGAGCAAGAATATATAACTACTTACCTATGGCCTGTAAAAAAGATATTCCGCAACTCTTATTTGGAGATTCACAAATCAACACAGTTTGCAGGGAGCTTTATAGTAACGGTAATGGCTATCCAAACAATATAATTTTGTGGAAATTGTATAACCTTTTTACGTCAGCAAATAAGAGTAGCTATATAGATTCATTCCTTGAGCGGTCTGTCAACGCTTACGATTTTGCGGAGCAATTACGCTTAGTAGTGGAGAACATAACTATATGCTGGTATCTGAATTAGTTGTATCGGTACTCTGTGAAATATTTAAGTGAACCGATTTCGGCGGTATTAATAGTTTTTCCTTAACTTTTAATGTTGAATAAACCTGACTGTAAATGATAATCGGTCTGTATTTTCTACAACCCAATCAAAGCACATGGCGGAGAAATTAAAGTGGAGACGAAAGAAGGTGAAGGGAGTGAATTTATTTTTGAGTTACCGTTAAAATAACAATTTGAAAATCGAAAATTCTTGTCACTAATCGTTCATTAATTTGATAAATTTATTAAATGAAGCGCTCCATAATAGCAGTTTCTTTTTTTCTGAGTTTTCTTGCTGCAAGTGCACAAAATATA
>DATGFZ010000483.1:0-4245 GCA_035308805.1 Puia sp.
TACTGGCGGTGCCAATGATGAATCAAGCCGTGTAAAAACAGGTGGAAATAATTAATTAATTATCATAAACCATAAAAAAATAAACATGAAAAATATTATAATAATAATTCTTTGCGTGCTTGTTGTCAATACCAATACGAATGCGCAGTGCAATAAGAAGGTGATATGGACAGGATCGAAAGCAGAATTTCTAGACGCAAACGGAGCGGTAGAAAATACATTAACTGAAAAAGTTGAAGTGATCAGTTCGAAGACGGATATAAAATTATCTCACAGCGATAAAGACGATGACGCCTTAACAGGGAAGATAAAAGATCTGTCATGCAACTGGAGTGATGCATTCAAAAATGGGAAAACGGTCATTAAGTCCGACCTGGCCGAAGGCATGAATCCTGCCAATAATGGAGTGATCACCATTGAAGGCAAGGATGGAAAAATTACTATTTTGGTAACGATGGACAATCGCGAGGGTAAAACAATCAAACTCTACATTGACAGCTATAAGGAAGTAGAATAATATTATATAAAATAGATTAAATGAAGAATCATGAGAGCAATAAAAATAAGTTCATTGGAAATTCTTGCACTATGCATATGGCTTTTGATTTCCGCATTGATAATCGGAACTGCGCACTTTCAATGAATAAGAAAATACTGACATGATATAACGGAAGAATAGTCATGAACCTTCCAAAAGACCTGTTGTAAACTTAGTTTGCACAGGTCTTTTTGTTTTTTATTTTTGCATATTAATTTAATTGTATGCCTTCATTTGATATCGTTAGTAAAGTAGATCTGCAAACATTAGATAATGCAGTGAATGTCGTAAAGAAAGAAATCATTAACCGATTCGATTTTAAAGATTCGCATGTTCAGATCGAGTTCAATAAAAAGGATTATAAATTAGATATCGAAGCAGAAAGTGAAATGAAGATGAAACAGATTATGGACGTAATCATCAGCAGGGCAATAAAACAGGGATTGGATCCGCTGGCCTTTGATTTCTCGAAAGAGATTCGTCCAAGTGGAAAAATTGTAAAAAAAGAGGTCCCTGTGAGGAATGGGTTAAAGCAGGAAGATGCGAAGAAGGTTGTCAAAACCATAAAGGATTCGGGATTAAAAGTTCAAACGCAAATAATGGATGACCTGGTGCGTGTAACAGGTAAAAAAATCGACGATCTGCAGGACGTTATTACAAAATGCAAAACTTCTGTCACGGACATTCCCCTGCAATATTTAAATTTCAGGAATTAGGCCATCCTACTTAGTTTCAGCATTTTATGTCCAAAAAAGAGTGAAATTTAATATTTGGAAAGAAAACACTGATAAGTTAATTTTGCAGCTGTTTAAAAAAGTACGGCAAAATCCGTGCTGACTAAAAGTTGACAATTATGAAAAAAGGTCTCCATCCTGAAAATTACAGGTTCGTCGTGTTTAAAGACATGAGTAATGGCATAAGTTTCTTAAGCCGTTCAACAGCAGCTTCAAAAGAAAGTGTAAAGTGGGATGATGGTAAGGAATATCCTTTAATCAAACTGGAGATTTCAAATACCTCGCACCCGTTTTTTACAGGTAAAAATATGCTGGTTGACACGGCCGGGCGTATTGATAAATTCAATAAGCGTTACGAAAAGAAAACAAAATAATTCCAATTGCTGTTTATCTATTGACAGCATGTACGATTTGTTTTTCATGGCTATACTTTTCCCCTTGCCGGAGCGCCGGAAGGGGATTTTTCTTTATGGAAAATCATAGGTTTGCAGTAAACATTTATAGTTTAACGTAATGAATTTAATAGCGCTCAATAGCGATTCTGCAAAAAACAATTTGTATCCATTTTCTTTGACCCGTTCCGTTCTGGACATTCGCCTTGGCATTTTCACCTTGCGTGAAAAATGGGAATTAAACGGCTACCAGCTGGAAATCAATAATGATCCCGGATCGCTGCCTGCCAATATCATCCTCTCAAGTGAAATGATCGGGATTTTAAAAAAAAATGATTTTCATTCAAATCTTGCTTTTGTAAAAAAAATCGAATACCCCTGGGATATCTTTCGGCTAAATGCTGAAATGATTGTGCAGGACTTTTCCATCCTTACCAAAGAAAAAATCACCAACCCGATTTCACCTTCCAATAAATTAATTGGTGCTGAAAATATTTTTATTGATGATGGTGCAGTGATCGAACATTGTACTTTAAATGCATCAACAGGTCCGATTTATATAGGAAAGAATGCTGAAGTCATGGAAGGATCATTGATCCGCGGTCCGGTTGCTCTTTGTGAAAACAGCGTCGTAAAAATGGGTTCAAAAATTTATGGGGGAACAACCATCGGGAAAAATAGCATCGTTGGCGGAGAAATAAAAAACTCAGTCATTGGTGATTTCTCGAATAAATCCCACGATGGCTATCTGGGTGATTCTGTGATTGGAGAATGGTGCAATATCGGCGCCGGCACGTCGAATTCAAATATAAAAAATACGGCAAATGATGTGATGATTTGGAATAACTCGGCCAATAAATTTATACCTGTAGGATTAAAATGCGGATTGGTCATGGGAGATTATTCCCGATGCGCCATAAACACCTCATTCAATACAGGCACCATGGTTGGCGTTTCTTGCAATGTATTCGGGAGCGGGTTAACACCAAAATACATACCCGATTTTAGATGGGGCTTTGGAGAATCAATTTATGAATTTGATAATGCAATAAAGGCAATAAACAACTGGAAGAAACTAAAACATCAATCACTGAGCCTTACGGAAATACAAAATTTGAAACATATTTTTGAACAATCTAAACAAATTAATAAATGAGAAAACAAATTGCTGCGGCAAACTGGAAAATGAATCTAACTTATCCGCAAGCGGAAAATTTATTGACGGATGTTTTAAATGCAAACGCTGATTTGAAAGAAAATCAGCAGGTCGTTTTTGCCGTTCCATCACCATACTTGACCATGACAAATGGACTTCTGGCGCAAAAAGACAATTATTTTACTGCGGCACAAAATTGTTTTAACAAAAAATCAGGTGCCTACACGGGAGAAATCTCTGCTGAAATGTTGCATTCCCTCGATATCGAATTTTGTGTGATTGGTCACAGTGAAAGAAGAGAATATTTTGGGGAGGATGGTAAGATGCTCGCAGAAAAAATAGACCTGTGCCTTGAATTCGACATCACCCCTATATTTTGTTGCGGCGAGCCCTTACCGATCCGCGAAGCCAATACACAAAACGATTATGTCGAAACACAATTAAAAGAATCGTTATTTCATTTGACTGCAGATCAGCTGGATAACATTGTAATTGCGTATGAGCCGATCTGGGCAATCGGGACCGGGAAGACAGCAACAACAGGACAGGCGCAGGAAATGCATGCTTTTTTACGGTATACCCTGGCTAATCAATATGGTGCGAATGTAGCTGATTTAATTTCCATTTTATATGGTGGAAGCGTGAAGGCTGGAAATGCAAAAGAATTATTCAGTTGCGCGGATGTCGATGGCGGTTTGGTTGGGGGAGCATCATTAATAGCAGCTGATTTTATACAAATAATTCATTCACTGAAATAAAAGTTAATCAATTAATTTTTGATTATGATCATTACGGTTAGTGAAAATTGCAAAAACCAATTATGGACCTGCGGCGACTAATTTTCCGGAATATTCTATGGCGGGGATTATATTTTATTTCCGCTTTTATCTTAAACATTGTTATCGCCAGATTATTAAATGCAGATGGCAGTGGCGAAGTATTTTATATAATTAACAACCTTTCCTTCACACTTTTGGTGGTAGGATTAAGTCTTGAATCAGGCGCTACCTATTATATCGCAAAAAAGGATATTGACAACAGTAAAATTGCTTTTTTTCTCTTGATTTGGTCTCTTGCCGGAACTGCTATAAGTGTTCTATTTTTCCAATGGATAATACCTGATTCAGTTTACGCGTCAAATTCAAGCTGGGAATATTTCATGGGTTGTATATCTTATATTTCAGGCTTTTTATTTATAACCTATTTTAGCGCGTTATTTTTTGCAAAGCATAATTTCTTTGTTTCAAACTTTATTTTGTTTTTCATTAATCTTTTGCTGATCGCATTTTTTATTTTAACAAGGAACCTGTCATTCGTCCACGATCATTTTATCATTATTTATTTTGGGTCATTCTTTCTGCAAGGTCTGGTACTAATTTTAATTTATTTTCTAAAAAACGTTTCCTTGCAGACCATAAACTTCTT
>DATGFZ010000484.1:0-2267 GCA_035308805.1 Puia sp.
TAGTTGGCAAGGCAGACGATCCAACCAACCTGACCCGGACGGACGGCATCATCGAAACCTGCTGGACCTCCGTGAATATCGCTTTAAAGTTGATCGGGATTATGGCATTATTCATCGGGTTTATGAATATAGCTGAAAGGGCAGGGGGGATAAGGATCCTGTCCAGGATCATCGGTCCGTTTTTTTCCAGATTGTTTCCTGAGGTTCCAAAAGATCATCCGGTGTTCGGTCACATGATGATGAACTTTTCCGCTAACCTTTTGGGATTGGATAATGCTGCAACACCATTCGGACTAAAAACAATGGAAAGCCTGCAGCAATTAAATCCAAGCAAAACAACCGCATCAAATTCGCAAATAATGTTTTTATGCCTGCATGCCTCGGGGTTTAATGTAATTCCCGTTGCGGTAATAGCGGCTAGGGCATCCATGAAAGCTGCAAACCCTGTTGATATTTTTATTCCCTGCATGATCGCCACTTTTGCCGCAACCCTGGCAGCAATCATTATTGTTTCCTTCAGGCAAAAAATAAATTTATTTCAACCGGTGATTTTAGGGTGGCTCTTTGGGGTAACATCTCTGATAACGTTATTGGTTCTGTACATTTCACGGTTGAATTCTTCCTCGGTTCAAACGTTTTCACAATTGCTAAGCAATGGATTGATTTTGCTGATTTTTTTTCTGATCATCCTTGGAGCCCTGTATAAAAAAATAAATGTTTTCGAAGCCTTTGTGGATGGGGCAAAAAGTGGTTTTGAGATCGCGATAAAGATAATTCCTTATCTAGTAGGCATGCTGGTAGCCATCAGCATGTTACGCACCAGCGGCACTTTTGACCTTGTCATCAACGCCATCAAAAATGTTTTTGCGTCAATAGGAGCGGACACGAGGTTTGTAGACGGGTTACCGACTGCACTTATAAGACCTATGAGCGGCGCGGCTTCGCGTGGAATGATGTTTGACGCGATGAAAACGTTTTCTCCCGATTCCTTTGCCGCAAGGTTGTCATGCGTTTTGCAAGGCTCATCCGATACCACTTTTTATGTTGTTGCTGTTTACTTTGGTGCAGTGAGCATCAAGAACACGCGATATTCCATAGGGGCTATGCTGATGGCTGATCTTGTTGGGGTAATCGTGTCGATCCTTGTCTGCTATTTATTTTTTGGATAAAAAAAAGCCCGATTGCGGCCTCGTCGAATTGGTTTTGAGAAATCATCACAGCCGGGGTTATCATCCATACGCAAAAAAAGAAAACTGATGACGGTTAGCATATGGCAAATCCGATCATTCGTTTGCGGACGGTTTGTTGAATTTTTTCATTGTAGATTTATATTCCTTTCAAAATACAATAGCAATACCGGCAAGTTGACTTAACGTTGGAGGTCTTCGTGTTTTTGAAAAACTTTCTTAATCATTTTTTTCCAGCACAAAAATATCTTCGACCTTTTTTTTAAATACTTTGGCGATTTTTAAGGCAAGTACCGTGGAAGGCACGTATTTATTGCTTTCGATTGCATTAATGGTTTGTCTGGATACATCCACTTTTCCTGCAAGGTCTGCCTGCGTGATATTCAGAATGGCGCGCTCAACACGGAGTGAGTTTTTCATAGAATTTCTTTGTTTAATCTTTTTTGTTCAAAATACATCACAACATTAAACCTGGTAATAAATAAGATCAGCGGGGTACAAATATTGTAAGCCATGATATTAAGGAAAAGACTGTTGTAGAAAAAAATCATTGAAAAAATAAGAAATATTGAATTGACAAAAACAGCCCAGAGCAACGATTCCAGCCGCAATTTTAAGATACGCTCATCTTCATATTTTTCCTTTGAAAAAGCAATCATCAAAAGCCCGATGATCAATAACACCCCTCCAATTTCATCGGTAAAATTGTTGGATTGAATGGTAAACAGAAAGTTATTGTCAAGAAGAACTTTCGGCACATTTGCCTGGTAATCGAGAAAGCCGAATGTAAAACCAAAGTGCAGATTGAGCACCATTAAAATAAAAGAAGGAATGGCGACGATCCATCCAATGGTTTTACATGTGTGGGGAAATAAGAATTTTGTTTTCATGTCATTTTAAATTTGATGCTAAAGTAAAGTATGTTTTCCAAAAAGTAAAATAAACTTTACATAAAGTAACCTAAAATTGTCTTAAAGCGCGGAAGAATATTCAAAAAAAGTAGAATCAGAAAGTAAACCGCGCGGTTAGTCCAAATGCATCGGGAACAAAATTAATATCGGGGATAATATCCAGTTCGGG
>DATGFZ010000485.1:0-6225 GCA_035308805.1 Puia sp.
AGCAATCCAAATACCGGCGGAGGAACGACTAAAGCCGGCACTTCTTTCATTTCAGTAACCAACGCTTCACCAACATCGTCAATGTATGGAGTGTATTCTGACACGACCAATATTTATCCGGCCGGCACCATTGCGTATGGTAGTTCTACCGGTATCGCCAATGGCAATCCGTACGAAACGATCACGGACACTACCCATTCCATTTATATCTCGAGCAATGGTGTCAGAACGAATATTGACAGCAGTTTCGCGTTCCGTGACAGTGGATATTACTCCCTGTTTGTCTATGATACAGGCCGTGTAAAAACGCTGGCGTTACAGGATAATTTTTCCGTGGCTCCGCCAAGCGGAGATGCTGACGTTCGCTTTTTGAATTTTTCACCAAATTCTCCTTTGTTAACAATAGAGCTGATCGGCACAGATACAGCGGGCGCGGACACCATTTCGTTTAGCAATAACATGTATGTGGGCACAACGACCACCAGTGCAGATTCTTTGGCTATGTTCAAAGCGGTAACCGCCGGTACCTACAAGGTGCTCTTCAACTCAGGGGTCTCTAATCTGTTCACCAGGGATTCGGTGACTTTTGCAGCAGGGCGATTTTATACCCTATATGCGAAAGGCTATGTCAATGGTGTCGACGGGACTGATAGTTTGGGTCTGGGTGTAATGCAGAATTACTAACAATTTTTTAGATCCTGTATATGTCCAAAGGTTTCAAGTTTCCCCGTCGTCCGGCGACGGGGTTTTTACATATGAACCCCGCACGTAACTGCGATTGGATCTCCGGTTTAAAAAATGATCACCGTGACCCTTTCCGGTAACATAAAAAGCGTTATATAACGACAATGGATAGGTAAAAAAATCAGGCAGTTAATTTCAGTAGTTTATCTGCATTGCGATGCGCTATTTTTTCAACCTGATCAACAGGGAGTGGAATATTATCTAAAAATTCTTTTCCCTGTTCGTTCATACCAAAAGGATAATCTACAGAGAACATGATGTTATCGATTCCGAAAGTGTCAATGGCTGTCACCAGTGGGGGGTTGGTAAAGATGCCGCTGGTCGTTATCATTACCTGTTCACGCAAAGTGTCAATAACAGAACGCCGGTTGACGCCTACTTTTTCAGGAATAAAGGCCCGATCACATCTGACCATCATCATGGGCAACATTTCTCCCATATGACCAATGATTAATTTTAATTTGGGATAACGATCAAAAGTCCCTGAAATAATCAAACGCAATACATGTATCGCCGTTTCCGAATGCCATCCCCAGCCGGCGATGGATAAGAGCATGCCGGCCAGCCTGGGCAGTTTGCTGTAATAAGCATCTGCAACAGTTTTCGGAGGCAGACCGGGGTGTAGGTAGATGGGCACATCCAGCAGTTCGGCCCGTTGCAAAACTGGCGCAAACTCGGGGTCGTCTAAAAATTTATCGCGGGTAAGTCCGTTAATTAAGGCTCCTTTAAAACCATAGGTTTTGACCGTTCTTTCCAATTCGTCGGCTGCAGCCGGAGCATTAGTCATGGGCAGGTGCGCAAATGCGGAAAACCGATCCGGATAACCAGTTATTTTCTCTGCTATTGCGTCATTATATTGCTTAGCAAAGGCTGGTGCGTCTTTAGAATCCAAAAGATCGGCGCCGGCACCTGCGACAGATAATATTTGTACCGTAATGCCATTTTCATTCATCGATCGTATCCGTTCATCGGAGATATCGGCGAGTCTTGGCACCAATTGATTCATCATGAAAGAATAATCAATGGAATAATTGGCCATCAATTCTTTGGGTATCCGGCTGGTCAGTTCCGGGAAGGTGAGATGTTCTTCGAGTGCTACCGTGCGCATGTTTTATACAATTGTAAAACAAAAAATTCAATAATTGTGCCACGAGGGGCAAATCCATCTTGCAGCCTCAACCATTGACTTTTCTGCTGAAAAGAAAATATAAGGGATCTCGGCACGCAGGGTGATTGACGGCGGTAAACCATCCGGATGCCGCATGCCCGTAGGATTAAAACAGGATAAGCAACACGCGCTGAAAAAATATTAAATCATTTCTCCTGCATTATAATAAATAATAAACTGAAACAAGCGGACTGCTATTTTCGGTTACATGAATGCGTTAGTTTGCGAAAGTCCAAAAATACACGGCTTGATTCGCATAACCTTACCAAATTAGTATTGTTGATTAGCCAGGCCGCAATAGAAAGACCGGAACAGGCATTTTCGGTTACCCAGGAGAACGTGCCGGCATCGGCAGTAATTGCATTCTTTCTTGGGTATTGATCCTGCAACGAATGATGTCAATGCTTACCCGTGGGAATAATCAATAGGGGAGTCGCAGCATGATGCAATACTTTTTCTGTAACACTGCCCATCACAATATTTTCCAACCATCTCCGGCTGTGAGAACCCAGTACGATAATATCAGCAGCAAGTTCCTTTGATGTTTCCAGGATACATTCTGCAAAACTTCCTTCTTTTACGAGTGTTTGAATATTTTCATCACCCAAATGACTTTTCGACTGATCAAGAAAAAGCTGGGATGCCTTCTTTAAATTTTCAACAACGTCGAGCTGAAGCGGGCCTATATCCACATAACCGGTAAACCCCATGATGGGATTATATTTTGTCAAAGAATAATAATCAGGATCCGCAATTACATGCAATAAAATCACTTCCGCATCCATTGATTTTGCAAACAAAAATCCTTTTTCCGCAACTTGTTCAGCAGTCGGGTCATAATCAATGGCAATCAGGACTTTTTTAATACTCTTTGTTGGTTTCATTTTTTTAAGTTGAACTTTGAGATAGGAATTTAATAAATTTATTACCTTTTACATGATAAACTCCAAAGGTATTCTGTTTGATGGTATATCCGCTGGGGCGTTAGTTAGAATATTCCTCATAACGTGATAACTATTTTTAAATCCAAAATTCTATGCTGGTCCAATCTTATTTTTAACATTATAACCCAATATCTCCTGACTTGTTTGCTAGATAAAACAATTATGAGATAAATAATTTAAGATACCGACTCCCATGGCCAAAGATTAAGTTTAATAAAATGACTGAAACAAATAATCAGGATATAATAAATGATATTAAGGCCATTCACAAAAAACTGACCGAATATTCTGAAAAAGCGCAGGGAGAGTCATTTTTAAGTTATTATGAAAACTCTCCGCTCTTTTTACATTGCAGCAGCGATGGCAAAATGAGAGATTATGAAGCGTTCAAACATATTTGTGCTGGCTATTATCATACACTGATTGAACAAAAGATTTCGACAACCTTTGAAAAATATAATGTCTTTGACAAGAACCTCGTTATATTAAGCTGGACGGGTAATATATTTGCCCGTTTCAAAAACGGAAATACCATGCATATGAAGAATTATTCAATCACCAGTGTGTTCAGAAAAAGCAAAGGCAAATGGAATATAATTTATTCTCACGAATCTGCATTACCTCCAGAAATAATTAAAAGGGGACCTTAAGAAAATACATACAATATTTTATTTCCCTTTATGGCGTGCACAAGGCAGTTTTTGTAAAAAAACTTTCAGAGAAAATATTACTCATTCCCTTTAAATGAATAAAAAAACCGGCCGTGCAACGTTTTTGGTGTCACCGGAGTCAACCAGTAAAATTCTTATGCTCAAGTTCATTCTCCTGCTTTCGGTCATCATGATTTTGTTCGCCTGCAAGAAAAACAATACCAACAACAGCAACAGTAGCACATTGTCGGGTGTATACGATGAGGTGATCCCTTATGACCAAACCACGCGGCTTGATTTTGTCAACGGCAATACCGTGATCATTTCGGGAGAAAAGTTAATCAATCAGCCTTCCCTGCGATTGGGAACAAACCAGTATCAAATCAATACCAACGGACAGCTGGTGTTTTATTCTGACTCAGCCAATATAAAGGACACCACGGCGCTCTGGTTTATGAAAGAGAGCGTTGACACCTTAAGATTAAGTACCTGTCCGTTTGATTTTTCCTGCATGATCCAGACTTTTACCTATGCATTTAAAAAACAATAATACCGCAACCATGCATTGATGCATGCATTTCCCGAAAATGTTTTTTTCCCTTACACCATTTTGACGGGATGGCGTGATGAGCATTTTTTATTAAAATAATCGAAGAAAAAACGATCGGCCGCTCATAAAGGGGCGCATTGAACTGCGTCAGCACGCATGAGACTATACCTGTTGCCATAAATAAAGAACAGGCAGATTTTTATAAAAGAAATGCTGTAACTTTCTACAATATAAATTCTTTACTATAAAAATGGACTGCTATGAAAAATACAATTGGTTGTGTTTTGCTTTTATCGGGCTTTTTTGCGATTTCTCCTTCTGCTCTTTCACAACAACCAGGCGCCTACCAGCTACCCGACTCTTATCATTTTGATTATGAGGTTGTCCAGCAAGTGACCGGTGACAATAACGGTTCGGGTGGCCCCAAAACCATAGAATACTATTATTCCGGGAGTGGTGATTATATGGCAATGAAAGCCGCTGACAAGAATAATAATTTAATGATTTTTACCAAAGATGGTACCAGCGTGATTATCGATGATCAAAAGAAGACGATCATGATTTTCAATATACATGCTATGATGGGTGATATGGGAAAGGTCGCCGCTCAGTATAATAAAAATAATCCGTCAGCTTCCTCTTCCAGACACGACAGCACCAACGCCCAGGTTGCGAAAACAGGTAAGACAAAAGATATCTCCGGCTATACTGCTGAGGAATACAGCTTCACGAATAATAAGGGTGAAAAAGCGAGCATATGGTATGTCCGGGTAGAGTTTAATGCAGGATTGTTTTATTTGTTCGGATCGGGTGGATCAGCTTCGCCCAGACCCGGAATGAATAAAACCATGCCAAACCCCGCATATCCGCAGCTGAGTGATCCGCACATGCTCGTTGCTGAAACGGAAAATAATACCCACCCGGGAGTCAGGATGACGACGCAGAGCATTGCGAAAAAAACAATGACCATCACCACAAAAAGTTACGCGGTTACCAACCTGAGCAATATGGGACGGTAAATATTAAGACCCATCGCCTGATAAGGAAAAAGATAAAACCTTTGCCCATTGAGATTCTTCAGCCGTACTGTTAAACGCGGCTATATTTATTATGATAGATTATTTCAGAAAATAGGCTTACTCACTTAGCCATTCAGTTACTAATATCCGGAGAAACGAGGACCGACCGGGTAATGATTAAAGACAGGAATATCGATTGCTGACAATATTGTTTAAAAATTCGAGTTGCCGCCAACCAGCCAGCATATTATTTCCTCTTCGCTCAAATCACATTTCAATATACCTGTTTGAATATTTTTTTAGGTGATCGGTGTATCCAACCAATCATTGACCTGGAGTTCCGGAGTTTGAGAAAGATCAAATGAGAACATCGGAAAAATTAGTTGCCATTTGCTCAAATTCAGGAAATCCAGATTTGTGAAACAACCTGCTGCTCAAAGCGCCAGATCATCATTACAGCGATCATGAATCAATCACATTCCCGCGTCGAATGATTCTTTTTATCTATGCATCATTGTTAGTAATCGATAAAAATTTGTAGATGCTTCTAAAGCATCATCTCCCGGGCGAACAGAAATGTTCATTTCTGCGGATCACTAAAAAAAAATGAGATTTTCCTTTTGTAGGGTATTGCAAAGGAGGAGAAAAATATCTGGAAGTAATTTTCTGAAAAAAAATTTTTCTTTGAAGGCAACCATTTCGGAGAATGCGAGTTTATACTTGTAAAGACAGAGAAGTTCTACAAATGAAATGGTGTATTGACTTGCACCAGCATAGAAATTTTTTTCGCTTAACCCTGCAACTTGAAATGTGATTATGCAAAACCCACATCATTTCGAGCAATTCTCATTGCAAGAAATGAGGATATTTTTTTTGCTTATTCACTCTCCCTGCTATTTTATGGCCTTTCCAATTTCCTTTGAGCGGTAATTAATTTTACGTATCGGTTTTATCTAATTTTCATTTAGTCACTTTAAAACAATTTAACATGGCACCAAAAACAATTACGAAATTTGTTGACGGCACTTTTGCATTCCTTCTGATGATGATGATAGTAATCGGCTGCAGAAAAAACGAGTTGAATAACAATAATATCCTGAACGGTTACCAGCAGGTAAATCTTGTTTCTGATACCATGGGTTTCGGGGCA